>NZ_JAYXIH010000010.1:0-108148 GCF_036016755.1 Aurantimonas sp. A3-2-R12
CTCTGGCGTGCAGTCGGCAACATCTGCGACCTGTTCGAGCCCGAAGAATGTTGGAACTACCTCAAGGCCGCTGGCTATGTTGCAGATTAATCGCCTGACGCTCTAAACCGGAGATCGTTCATCGAGTCGCTGCCAACGCCCCTTCGATGTCCTCGATCAGATCCTCGACATCCTCCAGTCCGACCGACAGGCGCAGCAAACCGTCGGAGATTCCGAGCTCGGCGCGCGCCTCCGGGGCCAAGTTCTTGTGGGTGGTCGTCGCCGGATGGGTGATCAGGCTCTTGGCGTCGCCGAGATTGTTCGAGATCAGAATGATCTCCAACGCATTCGAGAAGGCGAAGGCGGCGGGCTTGCCGCCCTTGACCTCAAAGGCGAGCAGGGTCGAACCGCCGCTCATCTGCCGGGCGATGACGGCCGCGTCAGGGTGATCGGAACGGCCGGGGTAGATCACTTTCGCGACCTCTTGCCGGTCGGCCAGGATATCGGCGATGCGCGCCGCAGATCGGGTCTGGTGAGCGACGCGGATGGGCAGCGTCTCCAACCCTTTCAGCAATGTCCAGGCGTTGAACGGCGACAACGACGGGCCGGTGTGTCGGAAATAGTCGTGCAGATTCTCGTCGATCCAGTTCTTGGAAGAAAGAACGATGCCGCCGAGGCAGCGGCCTTGGCCGTCGATGTGCTTGGTCGCCGAATAGACGACGACGTCGGCGCCAAGCTCCAGCGGCCGCTGCTGCATCGGCGTGGCGAAGACGTTGTCGACGACCAGACGGGCGCCGGCCGCATGGGCGATCTCCGCCACCGCGGCGATGTCGATGACCTCCAGCGTCGGATTGGTCGGCGATTCCAGAAAGAACACCTTGGTTTCCGGCCGCACCGCATCGCGCCACGCGTCGAGATCGCGGCCATCGATGAGCGTGCAGGCAACGCCGCAGCGCCCCAGCACGGTCTCCACGACATAACGGCAGGAGCCGAATAGCGCACGGGCCGCAACGACATGATCCCCGGCTGTCACCTGGCACTGCATGGCGGCGGCGACCGCGGCCATGCCGGACGCGGTCGCGCGGGCGTCCTCGGCGCCTTCCAGCGCCATCATCCGCTCTTCGAACATGCGCGTCGTCGGATTGCCGTAGCGGCTGTAGATGAAGCCGGGTTCCTCGCCCTTGAAGCGGGCCTCGGCGGCTTCGGCGCTGTCGTAGACGAAGCCCTGGGTGAGGAACAGCGCCTCGGAGGTCTCGCCGAATCCCGAACGCATGGTGCCGCCATGGACCATCGCCGTCGCCGGCCTCAGTTTGCGCCGCTCTTCCGCTTTCTTCAGCATCGCTTTTCTCCGAACAACAAAAAACCGGCCGCAGCATGCCGCGAAGCCGGTCCATCGAATACCCAATCGTCGGATCGGCCCTTTAGCGACTTGTTTTACGTGGCTGCAAGCCGGCCGGCCAAATCACCACTCTCGACTTTGCAAATAGACCCGATCCCGTTAGGCGTCAATCGAGGACCAAACGGCCGCCCACGGGGCGGGGCACATGCAGGCGATGACGGGACAACCGATGACCGACGGAATTTTGCCGGATCGCGCAATCGCGACACTGTTCGACACAGGGGCGATCGCGGCGCCGATTGAACGCGACGCGGACCAGATCCAGCCGGCGAGCCTCGACCTGCGGCTCGGACCGAAGGCGTACCGGGTTCGCGCGAGTTTTCTGCCGGGGCAGGGGCGTAGCGTAGCCCAGCAGCTTGCGCGTTTCCAATTGCACGAGTTCAGCCTGACCGAGGGCGCGGTGCTGGAAACCGGCTGCGTCTACGTGGTGCCGTTGCTGGAAACCCTGCGCCTGCCGGACGGCGTCCGGGCGACGGCGAACCCAAAATCCTCGACCGGCCGGCTCGACATCTTCACGCGGGTGCTCGCGGACGCGGGGCAGGAGTTCGACAAGCTGCCGGCCGGCTATGCCGGGCCACTCTATCTTGAGATATCGCCGCGCACGTTTCCGATTCTGGTGCGGCAGGGCTCGCGCCTGTCGCAAATCCGTTTTCGCACCGGCGAACCCTTGCTGTCCGAGACGGAATTATCGGATCTCCACTCCCATGAACGGTTGACAACAGCGCCAGAGGCCAACATCTCCGGCGGCGGTATCGCGCTGTCGATCGATCTGGTGGGGAATGCCGACGGGCTCGTCGGCTACCGTGGCAAGCGGCACACCGGGGTCGTCGATGTCGACCGGCGTGGTGCCTATCCCCTAGCCGATTTCTGGGAGCCGATCCATCGGGGCAAGACCGGCGAACTCGTTCTCGATCCGGACGAGTTCTACATCCTGGTATCCAAGGAAGCCGTGCATGTGCCGCCGGCCTTCGCGGCGGAGATGACGCCCTTCGATCCGTTGGTCGGGGAGTTCCGCGTCCATTATGCGGGCTTCTTTGACCCCGGCTTCGGCCATTCGGCGGCCGGCGGAACCGGAAGCCGGGCCGTGCTGGAAGTGCGCAGTCACGACGTGCCGTTCATCCTCGAGGATGGGCAGATCGTCGGGCGGCTGGTGTATGAGCGGATGCAGGCGTTGCCGGACCGGCTGTATGGCCTCGATCTCAAATCGAACTACCAGGCCCAGGGATTGAAGCTGTCGAAGCATTTCGTCTGAGGCAGGTGGCTCTGGCCAAGCGCGAATAAAGATTGCCTGGTGCCGCGCTTGCTATGGATAGCGTGACGGCCTCGGCCTATATCTGGTCTCGGCGGGCTGCGCGGTGCGACAGGGGTAACATTATCTCGGGGCCTTAGTCATCCCTAGGGAGCTGTCCCTGCCTTGGCTCGTGGGCCAGGGCACACGGCGCCCACCTACATTGTAGGTTCCCGGGTTCGACTTCTCCATCGGCCGGGTGGCTCGCCATCCTCTTTCCGGCCACGTATCGCGACGAGCGTCCGATTTCGGGCGACACGGCCAATCTTGGCATCTTTCTCTTGCTCATCACCGGTGATATCCGGCACTCCCATTCGCAGGAGTGACGGGGGACCACGGCATGCAGCAAGCAAAGCAGCGTCTGCGCGCGGAAGCACTGGCGCGGCGTGATGCGATGGGAGCCGAGGCCCGGATCGAGGCCTCGCTCGCGGTCGCCGACCGCTGCGCCAATCTGGTTGCGGTGGAGCCCGGTTCCATCATCTCCGGCTTCCTGCCGATCCGCACGGAGATCGACATACGCCCATTGATGATGGCGCTTGCCGACCGAGGCGCGCGCCTGTGCGTCCCGGCGATCGTGGAAAACCAGCTGCAGTTTCGGGAGCTTCTGCGCGGCGCGCCGCTAGAACCCCAAGGCTTCGGCACCTATGCGCCGGGGCCGGACGCTGCGGTTCTCGATCCCGATGTCATGCTGGTACCGCTGGCCGCCTTCGACCGAAGCGGCGGGCGCATCGGCTATGGCCGCGGCTATTACGACGCGGCGATCGCAAAGCTGCGCGAGAAGGGCAAGGCGCCGCGCCTGATTGGTGTCGGTTTCGCCGTGCAGGAAGTGGAGGCCGTGCCGACCGAGCCGCACGACATTCCACTGCATGCGATCGTCACCGAACGTGAGACGATCGGGTGTGATGGGCCGTGATCAGCGTCGTTTCTCGCGTCCCAGGATCAAGGCCCAATAGGGCTGGCCGTTGCTGCCGGTCGCGGCGGCAAAACCAATCTCTGTCACGTTGGGATTCAGCAGGTTGCGGCGGTGGCCGGGAGAGTTCTTCCAGCCGGTGATGACGGCGGGGGTTGATCGATAGTTCCAGCCGATGTTCTCGGAGACCGCCGCCCAATTGTAACCGAAAGACGCGACGCGGCTCGGCAGGACGCCATCGACCGTATGGCTGAGATTGCCGCGTGCCGCCATCGCCCGGGCCTGCCTGTCGGCCGCCTTGTCCAGCACGGCGTCGAAGCGGACCGATCCCAGCCCGTTCTGCGCGCGGAACGCGTTGATCGATGCGAGCGCCACGCCCCTGTCGACGGACACAGGCTTGGTCGAGGCGATGTCGAGGGCGCCCGTCGAACCGACACAGGCGGCAAGGAAAGCGACCGAAAGAAGGGCCAGAAATCGTGCGAAGACGGATGCTAGGCCCGACGGGCGGTATCGGAGGAAGGAATTCATGGTTTAGACAAGCCCTCGTATCGGTTGATGCGACCCGCGCCGGACAGGTTTTCTTCCTTCCGCGCGGAAATGTCCTAGCTTTGCGGCTGGACATGAAAACGCCAAGGACACTGCATGATCGACCGTCTCGCCCAAGCGATACCGCAACGCCAAGAACCCGTGATCATGTCGGAAGAATGTTCACCAAACCATGAACGACATCACGTCGGCGGTGAATCCGACGCTCGACATCGGCGCGCCTGATGCGTTTTCTCTTTCTCGGCGACATGGTCGGAAGGTCGGGTCGCACGGCCGTCTATGACAAGCTGCCCGGTCTGATTTCCGACTGGAAACTCGATTTCGTCGTGGTCAACGGCGAGAATTCGGCCGGCGGTTTCGGCATCACCGAGGAGATTTTCCAACGTACGCTGGAGGCCGGCGCCGATGCGGTGACCACCGGCAACCACGTCTGGGATCAGCGCGAGGCATTGGCGTTCGCAACGCGCCATGATCGCTTCATCCGGCCGGCCAACTACCCCAAGGGCACGCCCGGCAACGGGTCGGGACTGTTCGAAGCCAAAAACGGCGCGCGGGTGCTCGTCACCAACATCATGGGCCGGGTGTTCATGTCGCCCGATCTCGACGACCCGTTCGCCTGCGCCGATGACATCCTGTCAGCCTGTCCGCTCGGTGAGCAAGCAGACGCGGTGATCGTCGACTTTCATGCCGAGGCGACCAGCGAGAAGCAGTGCTTCGCGCATTATCTCGACGGCCGTGCCAGCCTCGTCGTCGGCACCCACACCCATGTGCCCACGGCCGACCACCAGATTTTGGCCGGCGGCACGGCGTACCAGTCGGACGCGGGCATGTGCGGCGATTATGACTCCTCCCTCGGCATGGAGAAGGAGGAGCCGATCAACCGCTTCGTTTCCAAGGTACCGCGTGGTCGCTTCGAGGCGGCGCAGGGGCCCGCGACCCTCGCCGGCCTTGCCGTCGAGATATCCGACCGAACCGGCCTTGCCGAGAAGATCGCGCCGGTACGGATCGGACCGAGGCTCACCAGGGCGGTGCCGGATTTTTGGTAACAGCCCTCTGTCCTTTGGCGCGCCGCGCCCGACTTTCTCCGCAGGTTTGGAGCGCTGTGCGTCCATTTGGATGAACGGCGCTCCAAATTTTTGATTGAGCATCGGATTGATCCAAAAACCGGATTCCACTTTTTGGTCCGATTCTCTAGCCGACCTCTCGCGCTTCAGGAGCCCCGATGGCCGACTTCTTCGCCTTTCTCGCCGACCCCACCGCTTATGCGGCCCTCGCCACGTTGATCGTGATGGAGGTCGTGCTCGGCATCGACAATCTGATCTTCATCTCGATCCTCTCGAACAAGCTGCCGGAAGAACACCGGCAGCGGGCCCGCCGGGTCGGAATCGGTCTTGCCCTGATCCTGCGGCTGGGGCTGCTGTCGACCGTTGCCTTCATCGTTCAACTGACCGAACCGCTGTTCGAGGCCTTCGACCACGGCTTTTCCTGGCGTGACCTCATCCTCATCGCCGGCGGGCTCTTCTTGGTCTGGAAGGCAACGAAGGAAATCCATCACAGCGTCGATCCCGACGATCACCCGGATACGATGATCGGCAAGGCGGCGACGCTGACCTTCGGCGCCGCGATCGTGCAGATCCTGCTGCTCGATCTGGTGTTTTCCATCGATTCCATCATCACCGCCGTCGGCATGACCGACGAGCTCGGGATCATGTTCATCGCCGTCATCGTTGCGGTCGTGGTGATGCTGGTCGCGGCCGGACCGCTGTCGCGCTTCATTGAGGCCAACCCGACCATCGTCATGCTGGCGCTGGGCTTCCTGCTGATGATCGGCATGACACTGATCGCCGACGGCTTCGGCGTGCATGTGCCGAAGGGCTACATCTACGCCGCCATGAGCTTCTCGGCCCTGGTCGAAGGGCTGAACATGCTGGCGCGGAGGAAGCGGCAGAAGGCTGCGGCATTGAAAGCTGGGACGGGCGGCGGTGCGTCGATTCCGGCGCAGGCGCATGGCGAGCCGCCGACGATCGGTTGAGCGGGGGGCGCGTCAGACTCCTGAGAGCACGATCACCGTCGGCCGGCCCGGAAGCGTGCGGAGCGAGACGGAGAAGCTGTCTTCCGAGCGCCTGTCTACCGCGAAGTCGGGCAGCCGATCGAGGAACCGGTCGATTGGCCCGCGAAAGCGGTGCATCGGCAGGACGATCGAGGACCGCAGTCGCTTGGCGATCTCGCCCATGCCCTCCTGGCTGAGCGTATAGCCACCATCGACGGGCACCATGAGGATGTCGAGACGGCCGATCTGGGCGTAATCCTCGTCGGTCAGGCGATGATGGAGATGGCCGAGATGGCCGATGCACAGCCCCGCCACCTCGAAAATGAAGATCGAGTTGCCGTCCGGCTCGATTCCGCCGCCGAAGGAGCGGATATCGGTCGGCACGTTGCGCACATACATGTCCTCGACGGTGAGGGCATGGCGGGCGGGGCCGCCTCCGGGATTCCAGCCTTTCAGGACATTCTCGATCGCCGGGTCCGGAAACTCCGTGAAATGAGTGGCGTGCGCCTTGTTCATCGTGGCGATGTCCGGGACGGTCGGGCCGGCGAAACCGGAATAGTCGGTGGCCACCGTCACGCCGTCGGGGCTTTCGATCAGGTAGGTCGAATGATGGACATAGGTGATGCGGACCTCGTCTCGGCTGAGTTGGGCCAGGCGCATGGGCGCCTTCGCGTCCATGGAGACGTAGGTCGCGCGGAGCGTCTCAGGCAAGTTTTCCGCAACGGCGATGCAAGTGCTCGGGACCGATTGGGCGGCAGCCGCGCCCGGCGCGAGGATCAGCAGGGCTGAGAGCAGAGCGAAGGCATGGTGCATCGGCTTGATCCTTTTCGATGGTCCGGGCCGGATGACCCAAGGCAGTCACAAATCGATGCCGCCATCCGTCGGTGTCTCCGGTGCGGTATCGACCGGTGGCGCCAGCATCGCGCGCTCTTTCAGGAACGGGTGGATCGCCACCGCTTCCCGTAACTGCGCTTGTGCCAGTCGAAACCGCCCCTGACGCATCAGGATATGCGCGCGTCCGGCCATGGCGCCGAAATGATTGGGTTCGAGCGCGATGGCCCGATCGACGTCTTCGAGGGCGCCGTCGAAATCCTCCTGCAGGAAGCGGATGAAGCCGCGCTGGTTGAAGGCCTCGGCGTATGTCGGTGAACGCGTGATCGCTTCATCGAGGAGCTCCCGCGCGCCCGCGAAATCGTAATTGCCGCGCCGGCTCATGGCGTCGTCGACGAGGCGCCGCGTGGTGGAATCGGGCGCCGCTCGCATCCAGAAACGCCAGATGGCGGCCTCGGCCGCACGCCCCTCGACATCGGATGTCGCGGCCTTCAACGCAGCGAAGAGTTTCGTCCGCGTATCGGGTGCGTCGGCGTTGGTGCCAGTGGAGGGCTTCGACAGCAGTTGGGCGTGGGCTGTCCCGAACGGGATCAAGAGTACGAGAATGATGGCAGTGAAGTTGCGTATCATGGCGCCGACTCCAAGTACGTCACGACCTGTTCCCCGCAGCCTAACGACAGGGCGAGACCGGGAGAGATCCGCGTCGGTCGATGCCGGTTCGCTCTACCCTCCAGAGAGTTTATCGCACGCCGCAGGCGGGCGAAATCATAAAGCCGTCATTACATTCGTTCGCCGGTGGCCAGCATCGTCTGCCACCTTGCGCGGATCGACGCAGAACCGACATCGTCCGGCTCGCCGTCAAAGGTCAGCTCGTCCGGGCCTAGCGCGACAAAGGACTGCTTCGAGCGCACCCAGATATGCCCGGCCGGCACCAGCCATGATGTATCGTCGAGGGTGCCGGCCTTGATGTTGAGGCGGGTCGGATTGTCCTGCGAGCGATGCTGGATGCGCACGCCGCAGTCGGGGCAGAAGTCGCCGAGTCGAATCGCGCCACTGTCCGACGTGCGCCGGGTCGTCTTCAGCGTGCCGGTTATAACGACGCTAGCAGAGTCCACGCGCAAGCTCTCCCCATAGGCGCTGGACGTGTGGCGCTGGCATTCGGTGCAATGACAGAGGTAGAAGGCGAGGGGGACTTTGCGGATTTCGTAGCGGACCTGGCCGCACTGGCAGCCGCCGGTGAGCGGCAGCGCCGGGAGCCGCACACTGAGACGGTGATTCGCTCGGTCGGCATCCGGCGGGCGGGCATCGGGCATCGCGAACCTCGTTCTGGACGTTTCCCGCGACATTTTTTATATGACGGGCAGCTTTTTTCCACTCCGATCGACAGGTTTTCCATGGCCGGCCATTCACAGTTCAAGAACATCATGCACCGGAAGGGCCGCCAGGACGCGGTCCGATCGAAGATGTTCTCCAAACTCGCGCGCGAGATCGTGGTCGCGGCCAAGGCTGGGCTGCCCGACCCGTCGATGAATGCGCGCCTGCGGCTGGCGATCAACAACGCCAAGGCGCAGTCGATGCCGAAGGACAACATCGACCGAGCGATCAAGAAAGCCTCCGGCGGCGACGCCGAGAACTACGACGAGGTCCGCTACGAGGGCTACGGGCCGGGCGGCGTCGCCGTCATCGTCGAGGCGCTGACCGACAACCGCAACCGCACCGCCTCCAACGTGCGGTCCTGTTTCACCAAATCCGGCGGCGCGCTGGGCGAAACCGGTTCGGTCTCTTTCATGTTCCATCATGTCGGTGAGATCATCTATGCGGCTCCGGTGGGCGACGCGGACAAGGTGATGGAAGCGGCGATCGAAGCCGGCGCCGACGACGTGATCTCCGACGAGAGCGGTCACACGATCATCACCGCCTTCGAGGATATCAACGAGGTCTCCACCGCGCTGGAGGCGTCCCTCGGCGAGGCGGAAAGCGTCAAGGCGATCTGGCGACCCCAGACCGGCACGCCGGTCGACGAGGACAAGGCCGAAAGCGTCCTGCGCCTGATCGGCAATCTCGAGGACGACGACGACGTGCAGAACGTCTACGCAAATTTCGAGGTCGACGACGAGGTGATGGCGAAGCTTTCGGCGGCCTGAGGCGCGGCAGTCATCGCATTCGCTGATCCTTCCGAAGCGTTATGCGTTTTGCTCTCGCTTCGTTCTCTTTTCGTTCATGATTTGCCTATCTGATGCTCTCCGAGTCGGCTAGGATCGGAGGTTAAGGAAGTGTTGCAGGAGGCATCCATTCGCATAATCGGTATCGATCCGGGCCTTCGCCGCACCGGCTGGGGCGTCGTCGAGACGCTCGGCAACTCGTTGCGCTTCGTCGCGAGCGGTACGGTGACCTCCGACAACAAGCTGGACCTCGCCTCCCGGCTTCGCCAGATACATGACGGGCTGACCGAGGTGGTCCACACCCATCAGCCCGACGAGGCTGCGGTCGAGCAGACCTTCGTCAACAAGGATGCCGTTGCTACGCTCAAACTCGGCCAGGCGCGCGGCATCGCCATGCTGGTGCCGGCGCTCGCCGGCCTGCCGGTCGCCGAATACGCACCCAACGCGGTGAAGAAGGCGGTCATCGGCGTCGGCCATGGCGACAAGAAGCAGATCCACATGATGGTCAAGGTGCTGATGCCGAAAGCAAGCTTCGACACCGACGACGCGGCCGACGCGCTCGCTATCGCCATCTGCCATACCCATCATCGCCAATCGGCACAGGCGAGGGCCTTGATGGCGGGGCGTTGATGCAGTGGCCGACCAAGACCGGATGTTCTTGACATGTTCCATTTCCGTCAATAGGTATTACCGGCAGGTATTACTTTCGCTGAAATGGAAGGCGAGCGGCAGGTGAGGGTGACGGAAAAAGGTCAAGTGACGATCCCCAAGGCGATCCGCGACAAGCTCGGCATCGTGCCGGGCAGCGAGGTGGACTTCGTCGATACGGGTGACGCGGTGCGGCTCGTTCGCACCTGTGCGGACGACGATCCTGTCGTTTGGAACCGGGCATTCGATCGGCATGTGGCAGAGATGCGCGGTACGATCGATACCGACGGGATGGACGGCAAGTTCTATGTGGACTGGTTGAGGGGACCCCGTGAAGACCTCGACGTTGATTGATACCAACATCTTCATCGATATGCTGGGCACCGGGCAGTTTTTCGAGGAATCGATCGAGGCCGTCAGGCAAGAGTGCCGGAGCGGCGAGATTGTCCTCAGCGCGATCGTCTGGGCGGAGCTCGCCGTGCCGATGCGGGAAGAAGAGCTGTTCTCGCGGGTCGCTTGGATGCGACCGCGTCGGGAGCCGTTTCCGTTCGAGGCCGCGTTTCCGGCCGGGCGGGCGCATCGGCTCTACCGTTCGCGCGGTGGGGGGCGGGAGCGCACTCTGCCTGATTTTCTGATCGGCGCGCACGCCTTCGTTCGCGGCCATCGGCTGTTGACGCGGGATGCCTCCCGCTACCGAAGTTATTTTCCCGATCTCGAGATCGTTTCGCCGGAGACCCATCCATGATCGGAAAGCTGAAGGGCACCGTCGACGAGATCGGCGAGGATCATGTGGTCGTGGACGTCCACGGTGTCGGCTACATCGCCTATTGCGGGACGCGCACGCTGGCGTCTTTGCCCGGGCCAGGCGAGGCGATCGTGCTCTTCGTCGAGACGTATGTTCGCGAGGACATGATCCGCCTCTACGGTTTTTCCTCAGCCGTCGAGCGGGATTGGTTCCGGCTGCTGCAGACCGTCCAGGGCGTCGGCGCAAGGGTGGCGCTGGCGGTGACAGGCACGCTGTCGACCGGTGATCTCGCCAACGCGATCGCGCTGCAGGACAAGGCGATGGTGGCGCGTTCGCCGGGCGTCGGGCCGAAGGTCGCGGCGCGCATCGTGGCGGAATTGAAGGACAAGGCGCCGGCCTTCTCCGGCGCCGGATCGGACGAAAGCTACGGGCTGAAACGCGAGCTCGGCGAGGGCGTCGCGCCGGCACCGATCAGCGATGCGGTCTCGGCGTTGGTCAATCTCGGCTATGCGCGGGACCAGGCGGCCAATGCCGTGGCCAAAGCCGTGCGGGACGGAGCCGAGGACGCGGATTCGGCGACGCTGATCCGGCTGGGGCTGAAGGCACTGAGCCGCGGCTAGGTGGGTTGTGCGAGGAAGAAATCCTTACTATTTTGGTGTGTAAGGATGGCGATTGGAGTAAGGAGATGGGTATTCTCGGAACCGTTACCTCCAAGGGGCAAACGACGATTCCCAAGGCGGTT
Organism: Aurantimonas sp. A3-2-R12; assembly: GCF_036016755.1. Taxonomy (NCBI): domain Bacteria; kingdom Pseudomonadati; phylum Pseudomonadota; class Alphaproteobacteria; order Hyphomicrobiales; family Aurantimonadaceae; genus Aurantimonas; species Aurantimonas sp. A3-2-R12. Next base: position 11,301 of record NZ_JAYXIH010000010.1, read on the forward strand.
CGTGATGAGCTTGGGCTGGAGGATGGATCCCGTATCGAATGGGAGATTACCGACGGCAAGGCTTCTATCATCCCGCGAACATTGAGGATGATCGATCTCGCGGGCGTTCTGGGCAATCCTCTCGGACGCCCGACGACCATCGAGGAGATGGACGAGGCGGTTGCGGCCGCGGTGGCGCGTCATGTCCTCGGCGAGGACGATGGTGATTCCGCGTGACGACCCGAATTGGCGTCGACACGAATGTTCTCCTGAGATTGTTTGTAACGGACGATAGTGTCCAGTTCGAAGCGTCCAAGAAGTTTTTCGCGGCTTCGTCGAAGGGCCAAGCGATCTTCGTCAATCAGCTGGTGCTCGTCGAATTCGCCTGGACTTTACGCTCTCGCTATCGGCTGTCAGCCGACCAAATTCTGGATGTCATCGAGCAGATTTCGCAGCGGGCGGATGTCGAAATCGAGAATGCTGCTCTGGTCGGTTCTGCCCTTGATATGGCACGGGAAGGCGTGGGATTCTCCGATGCGTTGATCGCGGCCAGGAACACGCATCACGGATGTGAGAATACGGTTACGTTCGACAAGCGCGCGGCAAAGGTCATTCCTTCGATGAAGCTCCTTTCATGAGCGACACCCGTCTCATCACCCCGGATCAACGCGGCGAGGACATCGACGCGACGCTGCGGCCGCAGCGGCTCGACGATTTCGTCGGGCAGGCGGCAGCGCGGGCCAATTTGAAGGTCTTCATCGAGGCCGCGAAGACCCGGGGGGAGGCGCTCGACCATGTGCTCTTCGTCGGTCCACCGGGCCTCGGCAAGACCACGCTGGCGCAGATCATGGCCAAGGAACTCGGCGTCAACTTCCGTTCGACGTCGGGACCGGTCATCGCCAAGGCCGGCGATCTCGCGGCGCTTTTGACCAATCTGGAAGAGCGCGACGTCCTGTTCATCGACGAGATCCATCGCCTCAGCCCGGCGGTCGAGGAAATCCTCTATCCGGCGATGGAGGATTTCCAGCTCGATCTGATTATCGGCGAGGGGCCGGCCGCGCGGTCGGTGAAGATCGACCTGTCGAAGTTCACGTTGGTCGCCGCGACGACGCGGGTGGGGCTTTTGACGACGCCTTTGCGCGACCGCTTCGGAATCCCCGTGCGGCTGAATTTCTACACGGTCGAGGAGCTTGAGCACATCGTTCGGCGCGGTGCCCGACTGATGGGCCTGCCGATGGCCGAAGAGGGTGGGCGAGAAATCGCCCGCCGGGCGCGCGGCACGCCGCGCATCGCCGGCCGGCTGCTGCGGCGGGTGCGCGATTTCGCCGATGTCGCGGGCGTGAGCGAGGTTGATCGCAAGGTCGCCGACGCGGCGCTGACGCGGCTGGAGGTCGACAGTCTCGGCCTCGACCAGCTCGATCGGCGCTATCTCGACCTCATTGCGTTGAATTTCGGCGGTGGCCCCGTCGGGATCGAGACGATCGCTGCGGCGTTGTCGGAGCCGCGTGACGCCATCGAGGACATCGTCGAGCCCTATTTGCTGCAACAGGGCTTCCTCCAGCGCACCCCGCGCGGCCGGCTTTTGACGCAGCACGCGTTTCGGCATATCGGCCTCGCCGTGCCGCCGAGCTATCAGGGGTCGCAGTCAGCGCTGTTCGAGGACGATCCGACCCACTGATCACCCGGTGGTCGGCGAAACGGAACCCTTCAACAGCTTGCCGGTGCTCCGGTGTCGGTGGTCCGCATGTCGCGAGACGTCGCTGTCCGATCGATTCCGGTTCGGCGCAGGCGCGGATGGGCCAATTGTTGGTCGAATCGCCGGCCCGCCGCCTCGATGGTTTCGAGTGAGGCCCCGGCGAGCGCCGTCTTGGATAGTGCCAGCAGGGCTTCCTTCTGGTCGCGCAACCCACGAAGCTCCTCGGGCGTCCCGCAAGCTGGTGCGATCCGTGCCAGCGAGTCGATGAAATGTTCACCGGCAATCATGTCGGTCGCCGCGTATTGGCGCAGATGGCCGAAGGAATGGTCGAGATAGCCGGCAAACGTCAGCGCACCGCCGATCACGCGGAGCTTCTGATTGTCGTCAATCCGGAGTGGATCGGGCGCGGCGCGCCCGGCCAGACCGGATAAGGCGGCGGCGAGCCAATCCAGGCAAGTGACTGCCGTGAACGGGTCATTGATCCCCGGTGAGAGCGCGCGGGCGGCGATCTCGACCAGTTCGTCGAACAGGAAAAGCAGGTCTTGGGACACGCTACGGGTTTGGCCGAGAGCGACGGAGGCGAGTAGGGCTCCGCGCGCCTTGTCGGTGACCCGTTCGCTGGGCCAGACATCGAATAACACGATGCCTGAGTGCGCGAAGGTGCCGGGTCGGCAATTCATCCTGACAATCACATCGTGGTCGCGGGCCGCATGCATCAACGTTTCGTAGTCGATGACCTGGATATAGCCCGTCTCGTTCGCTTCGAGCTCGCTATAGGAAGCGATGGCGGCGTCATCCGCCGTGTCGGGGCGGAAGCAGGCGGGTACTTGCCACAGAATATCGGTGCGGTCGACCGCCTCGGCGGGATGTCCGACGTTGATCGGAAAACGGTACTCGATATCGTGGAGCAAGCCTTTGCCGATGCCGGCGATGACGTTCGAGATGTGGATGGTCGACGGCACATGGTGGATGAAGAAGATCAGGATGCCGATCGATCCGATCGCCAGCACGATGGCGCCGAAGATCGCAATGTTGGGAACGAACATCGCGGCGTAGATGTCCTCACTGCCGCCATTCCGAACGCTGCGTAGCACCAGCATCGAATAGACGAAGGTGGCGACGAAGACCCCGAGCGTGACCTGGTTGCCGCGATCGTTCATGAAGTTGGTGAGCAGGCGGGGACCATAGCTTCCCGAGGCGAAGACGACGGTCGCCATGGTCACCGAGAACACCGTGCCGGCGACGCCGATCATCGAGCCGCCGATGGCCGACAGGATCGAACGGGCGCCGTCCGGCTGTGTGGCGAAGAAGAAGGGATTGTCGCCGAAGGCATCCGGCGGGACACGCAGGTCGATCTCGATCAACACGAAGGCCAGGATCGCGGCGCCGACGGCCATGATGGAGGGAATGAACCAATAGCTGGCGCCGATGCGCTCGTAGTATTGGAGGAAAAGTGCGCGCATCGGGCCTCGAATGCTGAGGGTCATGGAATAGGACCTATGATCTATACGGCCAGGTCCGGTCTGCAAGGCGCGGCCTGTTCGGCCGGGCACCAACAGGCTCCGCCAGACATGCGGGAATTAGCAATGATCCATGCCTTTTCGAGGCTGATGGTATAGCCCGCATGCCTCCGCGGAAACTCCTTGTCCGGTCCGACGTTGTCGGATATGCGGACGGCTACGCTGAGAAGTGGGCAAGGCGACGGGCGCGCGTTTCGGGCCGTCTAGTCGGCCGAGCCAGCGCCCCCGGGGCGGCGCAGATATGAGGGCGCGTGATGACCGATCAATTGGCCGGCTGCCTTACGCCGAGCGGTCACGAGTTGCGGATTCGCGTCTATTTCGAGGACACGGATTTTTCCGGTGTCGTCTATCATGCGCGCTATCTGAATTTTCTCGAGCGAGGACGGTCGGATCTTCTGCGTCTGAAGGGTATCGGGCACGGCGAGTTGCTGGCGGGAAAATTCGGGCCATCGATGGCCTTCGCGGTCCGGCACATGGATATCGATTTCTTGCGGCCGGCGCGGATCGACGACGTCCTGACCGTGGAGACCCGAACACACCGTCTCGGCGGGGCGCGCATCCTCTTGATCCAGCGCATCACGCGCGGCGAGGAGGCGTTGGTCGAGGCCAAGGTCAAGGTGGCGGTGATCTCGCCCGAGGGCAAGCCGATGCGGATGCCGGCGGCTGTCTTGGCGCAACTGGCGCCGGCAGGGGACTGAGAGGCTCGCTCGGGAGCCGGCGGGGCGCTAACGGATCGTTAACCCTACCGATGCATCAATCAAATTGAACCAGTTTTACGCAAAGTACGCCATTCTTTCACCGGATTCGCTTGTGAAAGGGCATCAAGGGTTTACGCGAGCGAGCGGTACGCCGGCGCATGTCGAGCCGGTCGTGTTCGCGGCAGGGGCCACCCGCAATGGGTTGCCATGCCGATGGTTCCGCATATCGAGGATGTTGGGGAATGGACGGAGAAGTCGTTCAGGGAGCGCTAGCCGCCGCCGGCACGGTGTCGCTGTGGGATTTGTTCTGGCAGGCGGGCTTCGTGGTCAAGCTGGTCATGATCGGACTGTTGTTCGCTTCGGTCTGGACCTGGGCGATCATCATCGACAAGTCGATGCGCTACGGGCGCTTCCGCCGTCAGCTCAACAAGTTCGAGAGCAATTTCTGGTCCGGCCAGTCGCTCGAGGAACTCTATCATAGCCTGTCGGAGCGCAAGACGTCGGGAATGGGCGCGCTGTTCGTCGCGGCCATGCGCGAATGGAAGAAGTCGTTCGAGAAGGGCGCCCGCTCGCCGGTCGGCCTGCAGACCCGCATCGACAAGGCGATGGACGTGACCCTGGCCCGTGAGATGGACAGTCTGGAATCCCGTTTGGGCTTTCTGGCGACGATCGGCTCGGCGGCACCCTTCGTCGGACTGTTCGGCACCGTCATCGGCATCATGACCTCGTTCCAGGCGATCGCCGGCTCGCAACAGACCAGCCTCGCCGTCGTCGCGCCGGGTATTGCCGAGGCGCTGCTGGCGACCGCGATCGGCCTGGTCGCCGCGATTCCGGCGGTGGTCGCCTACAACAAGCTGTCGTCGGACGCCGGCAAGCTGGGGATGCGGCTCGAGGCCTTCGCGGACGAATTCTCGGCGATCCTGTCGCGGCAGATCGACGAAAAGCTGCCTTCGCGCTAAGCGCGACCCGAGAAGCGCGACCGTTTTCGGTCGGAAAGGTAACCAGCCATGGGCATGTCAGCGGGATCAGGGCGATCCTCGGGATCGCGCCGTCGCCGCGGTCGGCGCCAACCGATGAGCGAAATCAACGTCACGCCGATGGTCGACGTGATGCTGGTGCTGTTGATCATCTTCATGGTGGCGGCGCCTCTGTTGACCGTCGGCGTTCCGATCGAGCTGCCGGAAACCCAAGCCAAAGCACTGAATTCCGAAAGTCAGCCGATCACCATCTCGGTGAATTCGAGCGGCGCCGTCTATTTGAACGACACCGAGATACCGATCGACGAGGTTGTGGCCAAACTCGAAGCGGTGGCGAAGGCCGGCTACAAGGAGCGGATTTTCGTGCGCGGCGACCGCGCGGCGGATTACGGCACGGTCATGAAGGTCATGGCCCGGATCTCGGCGGCCGGTTTCCGCAATATCGGTCTTGTCACCGATCAAGACCTCAACGCGTAACCAAATCGGGTCTCCATGAAATCCGGCGTCGTTGTCTCCACGATCCTGCATACGGCGGTCCTGACCTGGGGCCTGTGGTCGCTGTCGGCGCCCGAGCCGTTGGAGGTCGCGAACATCGAGTCCTTCCCGGTCGAGATCGTGCCAATCGAGTCGTTGTCGCAGTCTGTCGTCGGCGCCAAGGATGCGCCGATGACCGAGACGCCGGCGCCCAAGCCGACGGAAAAGCCGCAGACGCTGCCGATGCCGGCCGAGAATGTCGGCAACAACGAGGCTGATCTGGAGACGCCGCCGACGCCCGTCGACCGACCGAAGGCGAGCGAACAGGCCGCGGCGGCAAAGCCTGCGGACGCTCCGGCCCCCGAGCCGCAACCCGAACCAGAACCGGCGCCGCCCCCTCCGGCCGATACGCCGCCTCCGCCGCCGGATCCGGTGACGGCCGAAACGCCGGCAGAAACACCGCCGCCGGTCGACGCGGTCGAGCAGGCCATCGCGTCCGCCGAGGCGGCCCCGGCCGAACCTCCGTTGCCGCAGAACGTGCCAGTGCCCTCGACGAAGCCAAAGCCGCCGGCGCCGGTGGTGGCGGAAACCAAGCCCGAGCCGAAAAAGCCGGAGCCGGCGAAAGAGACCAAGACCGCCGAGACGCGGACGCCGGAGGAGAGCCAGTTCGACGCCGACAAGATCGCCGCACTGCTCAACAAGGAGCAATCGGCCGGCGGAGGTGCAAAGCGCTCTGAGGAGCAAGCCTCGCTCGGGACTGAGCGCCAGACCGGCGCCAAGCTTTCCCAGAGCGAGCTCGACGCGCTGCGCGGGCAGATTCAGCGATGCTGGTCGCCACCGTCCGGCGTGTCGGAAGCCGGTTCACTGCGGATATCGATCCAGATGCGCCTCGATTCGTCTGGTCAGCTTGAAGCCCGTCCGGAAATCGTCAACGGCGGCGGCAGCTCGATGATCGAGCGGATCGCTGGAGAGGCCGCGCTTCGTGCCGTGCAGCGCTGCGCTCCGTACAACTTGCCGACGGAAAAATATGAAACCTGGGCTGACGTCGTTGTCAATTTCGATCCGAGCCAGATGTTCTGATGCCAAAGGCGAGCGATCAACCGCGCCACGAAGCCTCCGGCGGCGTCATACAATCTCCCGATTGCGTGTTAGGACGATCGAAACGGCGCCGTCGGGCCGCGCGAACGCAATCGGCAACGACCACGTTGGATCGCCCAACGTGCGGCACAGGCGGGGAACCGGTGGCAATTCAAACGAAGAGGCGCAGCCGCTTAGCGGCGTTGCTGCCTCCGAACTCAACGGAAGATCGTGGAATGAAAACGAGCATCAGAGGCGTTCTTGTGGCCATCGCGGCGATCGCCGGTGCCATACTGTTCGCGGCGCCAGCCTCGGCGGTTGTCGAAATCGATATCACCCAGGGCAATGTGGAGCCGCTACCGATCGCGATCACCGACTTCCAGTCGCAGGACGGGATCGGGCAGCAGATCGCCGGAGTGGTCCAGGCCGACCTGAAGCGCTCGGGCCTGTTCGCGCCGATCGACAAATCCGCCTTCATTCAGAAGGGCCTGACCGTCGACACGAGCCCGACGTTCACCGACTGGACGGTCATCAATGCCCAGGCGATCGTCGTCGGTCGTGTGACGCCGGAAGCCGACGGACGCCTGCGGGTTGAATTCCGGCTCTGGGATACCTTTGCCGGCCAGCAACTCGACGGTCAGCAATTCTATACCAATCCGGAGAACTGGCGCCGCGTCGCGCACATCATTGCCGACGCGATCTATCAGCGCCTGACCGGAGAGAAGGGCTATTTCGATACCCGCATCGTGTTCGTGTCCGAGAGCGGCGCCAAGGACAGGCGGGTCAAGCGGCTGGCAATCATGGACCAGGATGGCGCCAATGTGCGTTTCCTCACCCAGGGCAACGATCTCGTCCTGACGCCGCGCTTTTCGCCGAGCCGGCAGGAAGTCACCTACATGTCGTTCGGCGACGGCGAGCCACGGGTCTATCTCCTGCAGTTGGAGACCGGCCAGCGCGAAATCGTCGGAAACTTCCCCGGCATGACCTTCTCTCCGCGCTTTTCTCCGGACGGCCAGAAGGTCATCATGAGCCTGCAGCAGGACGGCAACGCCAACATCTACGCGATGGATTTGCGCTCGCGCGCGACCACCCGGCTGACCTCGACGACGGCGATCGACACTTCGCCATCCTATTCGCCGGATGGCCAGCGCATCGTGTTCGAATCCGATCGCGGTGGCCGGCAGCAAATCTACGTGATGAACCCTGACGGCTCCGGCCAGCAACGCATCTCTTTCGGCGACGGCTCGTACTCGACCCCCGTATGGTCGCCGCGCGGCGATCTCATCGCCTTCACCAAGCAGAGCGGCGGCCAGTTTCAGATTGGCGTCATGCGCACGGATGGTTCGGGCGAGCGCATTTTGACCTCCGGCTTCCACAACGAGGGGCCGACCTGGGCGCCGAACGGCCGCGTTCTGATGTTCTTTCGCGACATCAAGGGCGGTGGTGGCCCGCAGCTCTATTCGATCGATCTCACCGGCTACAACGAGCAGAAGATTCCGACGCCCGGCTTTGCGTCTGACCCGGCCTGGTCACCCTCGCTCGAATAGGGCGCCCGCCGGACTTAACAGGCAAGGCGTCCGAGGGCTTGGGATCCATCCAAACGCCGGTCCCGTATTCCGGCCGATCCGGGAGGCAGCCCGGAGTAAGCTTGGGGGTGCATTGTCGCCAGTGTGTTGCCTGCATGCACCAGTTGGCGGCTGCCTACCCCGTCGTCGCCGCGTCGTCGTATTCTAGCGAGAAATCAATGAGATCGGCGCTTCACGATATCGTCAAAAGCCGACCGTTTTTTACGACGCGTTAAACATCGTCAGGGTAAACATCGGGTAACAGGGACTCATCTGATTTGAAGGAGCTGGCCATGCGCCGGACCATTTTTGGGGTTAAGAGCCGCATCGCGCTTGTACTCGTCGCCAGCCTGGCGGTTGCTGGTTGCGCCAACAAGAAGGACGCGCTGCCCGATAACGCGGCGGGGCTTGGCCTTGGCGCCGGTGGCGTTGGCGGCAGCGCAGCGCCTGGAACGAGCCAGGACTTCACGGTCAATGTCGGCGATCGCGTGTTCTTCGATACCGATTCCTCGTCGATCCGTGCCGACGCCCAGCAGACCCTCGCGCGCCAGGCTCAGTGGCTGAACCAGTATCCGCAGTATTCGATCGTGATCGAAGGCCATGCGGACGAGCGCGGCACCCGCGAGTACAACCTTGCGCTGGGCGCTCGGCGTGCCTCGGCCACTCGCGACTATCTGTCCCAGCGGGGCGTGGCGGCCAACCGCATCCGGACGCTTTCCTATGGTAAGGAGCGCCCGGTGGCGGTTTGCGACGATATTTCCTGCTGGTCGCAGAACCGGCGCGCGGTCACCGTTCTCGGCGGCGCCGGAAGCTAACCGGGTCCGAGGGACTAACATTGACGCGTGGCGGCCCTTCGGGGCCGTTTCACGTTGGCGCGCCGAGAAGAGTGTTCAGGGCGTCAAATTTTGGCCGAACTCGCTGGTTCCATGCTAAATGCGACCAAGCGTCGAAAGAGCCGGGCCTCGAAGGTTGAACGGACCCGCTCGCATCGCATTAGAGCGCCGTGCGTCCATCCGGACGTACAAAGGACGCTCTAACATTTTGATTGAGCATCGGAATGATCCAAAAACCGGATTCCACTTTTTGGTCCGATGCTCTAGCCTTCCATTGTCGAGAGAACCGTTGTCCATGACCTGCCGACCGCCGATCCTTGCCGCTTCCTGCCTTGCCTTGCTGATGGGCGTTTCGTCCGGTGCATCCGCGTATGAACCTGCTTTCGGTCTCGTCGCGGAGCGATCCAGCGGCGCGGGGGCAGCTTCTCTCGAGGAGGAAAACGCCGCTTTCCATCGCGAACAACCGGTCCGTCTGGCGCAGGCCGGCGACGCGATCGTTCGGCTTAATCATCTCGAGGATGAAATCCGCCGGCTCAACGGCAGGGTGGAGGAACTCAGCTTCCAGTTGCTCCAGGCGCAGGAAGACATGCGCAAGCAGCAGGAGGACAACGAGTTCCGCTTCCAGGAAATCGAAAAGGGAAGCGGCTCCGGTTCGACCGGTGAACGGCGCGGCGACGCGGCTCCCGCGGCGGACACAGATCCGGTTCGTATGGCCGCTCGCGGCGACTCGGCGAAGGATACATCCGGCGACGACGGCATCGGCCGCATTCTCGAGGGAGGCCTCGATACGGGTTCTTCCAGCGCCCCGACGGGGGACGCTTCAAACGCAACCACGACCGGTTCGTCGAGCACGGTCGCCGCGGTAACGCCGGAAGGGGCGGGGGATCTGTACGCCCTTGCCTACAATTATCTCCTGGCCGGGGATTACCAACTCGCCGAGCAGTCGTTTCGCCAATATGCGCAAACCTATCCGAACGCGAAGGATACGCCGGACGCGGAATACTGGCTGGGCGAAAGCCTGTTCCAGCAGCAGAAATACGCCGATGCCGCAGAAACCTTTCTCGATGCCCAGAAAAACTATCCCAAGAGCAGCAAAGCGCCGGACATGATGCTGAAGCTCGGCATGTCGTTGGCCAAGCTCGACAACCGCGAGACCGCCTGCGTGACCTTCAAGGAAGTGGCGCGGCGCTATCCGGCGATGAGCGCCAGTGTGAAGAGCAAGCTGGCCAGCGAGGCGAAGGCGGCAAACTGCTGAACGCGGAATCGGCCATCACAGCAAGCTTCCGCCTCCCGGAGGTTCCGCCAGGCGCCCAACCGCTTTCGTCGCGCGATCTCTGCGATTGTCTCGCCACCGCGATGGCGCAAGCCGCCAGCCGCATCGGCCGACCGAAACGCGCGGTGCTCGCGGTATCTGGCGGTCCAGACTCGCTGGCGCTGCTCCTGGCGGCGAGCGACGCGCGAAAAACCCCAGTTCTTTCCGACATCCAATTCGACGTCGTGACCGTCGATCATGGATTGCGCCAACGATCGGCCATCGAGGCGGATTTCGTCGCCAGCATCGCGCGTAGCCTTGCGCTCCCGCACAAAACGATGCGCTGGGCAAAGCCGGCCCACAGCGGCAACCTTCCCGCGGCCGCCCGCCGCGCCCGTTATGGCCTCCTCCTAGACGCGGCCCGCCAGAGCGGCGCAACCGTTATTCTGACCGCCCATCATCAGGACGACCAGTTGGAGACGCATCTCCTCGCGCGGGCGCGGGCGGCAGGTAACACAGGGTTGGCCGGCATGCGCTGGGTTCGTGATATCGCGCCCGGTGTAGCCCTCGTGCGTCCGTTTCTCGATGTGCCGGGCGGCCGGCTGAAAGCGACGGTCGCTGCCGCGGGGATGCGGGCCGTCGACGATCCCACCAATGCCGACGTGACCTACCATCGTGTCCGGCTGCGTCAGCAGTTGGCTGCCGGCGACATCGACCGGCGCCGACTGGAAATGGAGATCGCCAGTCATGCCGCGCGTCGTGACGCGGGCGAGGCAAAGCTGGCGGCGACGATCGGCACCATGGCGGCCAAGGGTGAATTCGCCGCCAGCGGCGGCGGCACGCTGGTTTTCGATCGTGCGGCGTTGGCCGCGATCGAACGCTCGACGGCGTTTTTGCTGATGCAGCGCGCCATCGCAGCTGTCGCGGGCGGCGACTACGCTCCGGGCGGGCGTTCCGTTATGCGCCTCGTCGATGCACTACGCGGGCCCGACGATCGGATCGCGGTGTCGCTCGGCGGGGCGCTGGTCGACGCACGATCCAGCGTTACGGTCGTGCGTGAGTTCGGACGCACGGGAATCGCCGGCCTGGCGCCGGCTGATCTCGCGAGCCACGTGGTTTTCGATGGCCGCTTCGATATCCGCCTCAGTCGCGACCATTGTAACCGTGGGGCGGGGATCGTCGCCTTCGGATCGCTGGGACGGGGCAACCGGATCGAACAATCCTTGCCCGTTCTGACAGTCGGGACCACTCTTGTCGCGGTGCCGGAGGCGCTGGCGCGAAAGGCCGGCGCCGGCGTCGACCGGCTCGAAATCGCCTCGCTGGTCGCGTGGCGTTTGATGCGTGATCTGCCGCTTTCGCGGTGCGATGCGGCGGTCGGAATGGTGACTGCAGTAACCAAAGGGCCAGAGAGCCCAAGCATTTTGCCGCAAAAGCGCCCGATGATGTTGGCAAGGAGGGGCTCACCACCTATCTTTGATGAAATCGTCTGAGCGGTCTCGGGCGGCCATCCCAGGATGACTGATGAACCAGAATTTTCGAAACTTCGCCCTCTGGGCGATCATAGCGCTGCTTTTGATCGCTCTGTTCCAGCTGTTTTCGAATGGCTCGCAGACCGCCGGAACCCGCGAGGTCCCCTATTCGCAGTTCCTGTCCGACGTCGATTCGGGCCGGGTGCAATCGGTGGTTATCCAGGGACCGCGGATCAGCGGAAAATATACCGACGGCGCCACGCCGTTCCAAACCTACGCGCCGGAAGACCCGGCGTTGGTCGGGCGGCTTGAGTCGAAGAACATTCAGATCAATGCCGCTCCTCCGGGCGATAACACTAATCCAATCTGGTCGATGCTGTTGTCGTTCGGTCCGATCCTCCTGATCCTCGCGGTCTGGATCTTCCTGATGCGGCAGATGCAGGGCGGCGCGGGCGGCAAGGCGATGGGCTTCGGCAAGTCGAAGGCCAAGCTTTTGACGGAAGCGCATGGCCGGGTCACCTTCCAGGATGTGGCCGGCGTCGACGAGGCGAAGCAGGATCTGGAGGAGATCGTCGAATTCCTGCGCGAGCCGCAGAAATTCCAGCGTCTGGGCGGCAAGATCCCCCGTGGCGTCTTGCTCGTGGGCCCTCCGGGCACGGGTAAGACCCTCTTGGCGCGTTCCGTCGCCGGCGAAGCGAATGTGCCGTTCTTCACGATTTCGGGCTCCGACTTCGTCGAAATGTTCGTCGGCGTCGGCGCGAGCCGCGTGCGGGACATGTTCGAGCAGGCCAAGAAGAACAGCCCCTGCATCATCTTCATCGATGAGATCGACGCTGTCGGGCGGCATCGTGGTGCTGGTCTCGGCGGCGGCAACGACGAACGTGAGCAGACGCTGAACCAGTTGCTGGTCGAGATGGACGGCTTCGAGGCAAATGAGGGGGTCATCCTGATTGCGGCGACCAACCGTCCGGACGTGCTCGACCCCGCGTTGCTGCGGCCGGGCCGCTTCGACAGGCAGGTGATGGTGCCGAATCCGGACGTCAACGGTCGCGAGAAGATCCTCAAGGTCCATGTCCGCAACGTGCCGTTGGCGCCCAATGTCGATCTAAGGACGATCGCGCGCGGCACCCCCGGCTTCTCGGGCGCGGATCTTGCCAATCTCGTCAACGAGGCGGCGCTGATGGCGGCGCGCCGCGCCAAGCGGCTGGTCACCATGCTGGAGTTCGAGGACGCCAAGGACAAGGTCATGATGGGCGCCGAGAGACGCTCCATGGCCATGACCGAAGAGGAAAAGAAGCTCACCGCCTATCATGAGGCCGGTCATGCTCTCGTCGGTATCTACGAGCCGTTCAACGATCCGCTGCACAAGGTGACGATCATCCCGCGTGGCCGGGCGCTGGGCGTCACCATGAACCTGCCGGAGCGCGACCGCTACGGCATGCGCAAGAACGAGATGGAAGCCCGGCTGGCGATGATTTTCGGTGGTCGTGCCGCCGAGGAGATCATCTATGGCCTGGAGAACGTCACCACCGGCGCCTCCAATGACATCCAGCAGGCGACCAACATGGCCCGCGCGATGGTCATGGAATACGGCATGAGCGATAAGCTGGGACGGCTGCGCTATAAGGACAATCAGGACGAGGTGTTCCTCGGTCATTCGGTCTCGCACCAGCAGAACATGTCCGAGGACACGGCACGGCTGATCGATTCGGAAGTGCGGGAAATCATCGAGGCGGCCGAGAACAAGGCGCGCCGTATCCTCAACGAGCATATCGACGATCTGCATATGATCGCCAAGGCTTTGCTCGAATACGAGACGCTTTCGGGCGTCGAGGTCCATGATCTGCTGGCGGGGCGGACCCTAGCCCGCGACATGGGCGATGATACGCCGCCGTCGCGCGGTTCCGCCGTGCCGAAGGCGGGGACCGGTCGGCCGGCGAGCCCGCGCGACGACAAGGCCGGCGACGGACTCGAACCGCAGCCGACCTGACCGGACGGTTTCGGACCCAAATGCAAGGAAAAGAGCGGCCTGGTGCCGCTCTTTTCCTTTGCAAGAGGCGGCTTCGCGTCGTGTGTCGTTGGCCGCACCATCCTGGTAACCGATCCATGCGACATTGTGCGCGCCGAGCGCCGTCCGCTAGAAGGGGACGGGGCGTAACCATCAGCTGACGACGGGATCATCGATGGGCAGAAAATATTTCGGAACCGACGGCATCCGGGGCACGGCGAATCGGCATCCGATGACGCCGGAAATCGCCATGAAGGTCGGTATGGCCGCGGGGCTCGCCTTCCAGCGTGGCAGCTACCGACATCGCGTGGTGATCGGCAAGGACACGCGGTTGTCGAGCTACATGATCGAGAACGCGATGGTCGCCGGATTTACGTCAGCGGGCATGGACGTCTTTTTGCTCGGCCCGATGCCGACCCCGGCCGTTGCGATGTTGACCCGCTCGCTGCGCGCCGACATCGGCGTCATGATCTCCGCATCCCACAATCCGTTCGAGGACAACGGGATCAAGCTATTCGGCCCCGAGGGCTACAAGCTCTCGGACGATATCGAACAGACCATCGAGGGCCTTCTCGACCAGGATCTGAGCGCGCGCCTCGCCACCGGAAACCGGCTTGGGCGTGCCAAGCGCGTGGACGGCGTGCATGATCGCTACATCGAGTTCGCCAAGCGGACGCTGCCGCGCGAGCTTTCGCTCGAAGGAATTCGGGTCGCGATTGATTGCGCGAACGGCGCCGGGTACAGCGTTGCGCCCGAGGTCCTCTGGGAACTCGGGGCGGAAGTCATCAAAATCGGGATCAGTCCCGACGGTACGAACATCAACCACAATTGCGGCTCGACAGCTCCGGGAGCGCTCGCCGCCAAGGTGAAGGAAGTTCGGGCGGACATCGGGATCGCCCTCGATGGTGACGCTGATCGCGTGCTGATCGTCGACGAGCGCGGTTCGGTTGTCGACGGCGACCAGTTGATGGCGGTGATCGCCGAGAGCTGGTCGGAGGACGGCCGCCTGGCCGCCGGCGGCATCGTCGCGACCATCATGTCCAATCTCGGCCTTGAGCGCTTTCTGGAAGCTCGGCACCTGCAACTCGCCCGCACCAAGGTCGGCGATCGCTACGTGGTCGAACATATGCGCGAGCACGGCTACAATGTCGGCGGGGAGCAGTCCGGCCATATCGTCCTCTCCGACTTCGGGACGACCGGCGACGGGCTGGTCTCGGCGCTTCAGGTTCTCGCTGTCGTCAAGCGAAAGGGGGGAACGGTGTCGGAAGTCTGCCGACGGTTCGACCCGGTGCCGCAGATTTTGAAGAACGTGCGGTTTTCGGGCGGGGAGCCTTTGGAGCGAGACCGCGTGCAGGACGCGATTAGCGCCGGGCGGGAGCGTTTGGGCAATAGTGGGCGGTTGGTGATCCGTCCGTCCGGGACCGAGCCATTGATCCGGGTGATGGCTGAAGGCGACGATCGGGCGCTGGTGTTGTCCGTGGTGGACGACATCGTCGGTGCTCTCAAGCAAGCCGCTGCGTAAAGCCCCAATTGCATCGGTTTTGTGCTAATTTTTTCGTGTAAACCCTCAGTTAACCAATGCGATTTACCGTGTTCATTAAGGTAACGGTGTGCCAATCCCGGCAGCCGATTGAACCGGAGATGATCGCTATGAATTCGAGACTTGTGACGACCGTCGCCGTCGTCGGTGCGTTGTCCTTACTCGCAGCCACCGCCAACGCCGCCGATGTTATCGAGGAGCCCCCGGTGTACATCCCACCGGCGCCGGTGGAAGAAGTGTCGACTGCGGGCTGGTACCTGCGCGGTGACGTCGGCTACGTTTTCGAGAGTGAAACCTCGGGCAAATATGGCTATTTGCGCGGCGGCTACGGCGGCGGCGACTTCGTCCAGTACTATCACTATGACAACATCGAAACCGACAGCGCCTTCATGGTCGGCGGCGGTCTCGGCTATCGCTTCAATGCATTCGCCCGCATGGACCTGACGGCCGACTACTTCACTGCGGACGTGACGGGTTCGTCGAACTGCGTCGATGTACCGAGCGCCTATTGCAGCTATGCGGACAGCTCGGAGATCGACGTCTGGACCGTGATGGCCAACGCCTATGTGGATCTCGGCACCTACGGACGGTTCACGCCTTATGTCGGCGGTGGCGCAGGTGTCGCCAACGTCTCCTACGGCACGATGAACAACAAGTTCGAATGCAATGGCGGCTTTACCGCAACCAACTGTGGCGAGACCTTCACTCACGAAGGAATGTCCGAGTGGCGCTTTGCTTATTCGCTCATGGCGGGCGCGAGCATCGACATCACGCAGAACCTGAAGTTCGACGCCGGATACAAGTATACCCGCATCGCCGAAGGCGAGGCGTTTGGTTGGGACGCGCAGGACATCGCCAACGGCGCCAGTGGCGTCCAGGGCTATGACCACGGCTACGATCTGCATGCGGTCCGCGCGGGCCTTCGCTACGAATTTGGCGGCGGTGGCTTCGGCAAGGGCAAGGGCAAGGCGCCGGTTTATGCTCCTGACCCGGTCTATGCGCAGGACGTAGTCTTCAAGTAAGCCAAGCGTTCGCAATCCACGGTTCAAAGAAAGGCCGCCGCCCGTGAAAGGGCGGCGGCGTTTCGCGTTCTGCCAGCACTTCGGATCCCGGGGGGTACCTCGCTCGGTCAACAATCACGGTTAAGGAACACGGTTAATCGGGCTTTAAGCTTTCACTGCGACGGTAACCACCAGACGCCACCTTCGCTTCGGCGGGTGGCATGAGGCGGAACGGCAGTGGGAAGCGGAGCCATGACTATCACCAGGACATTGATTGCGAGCGTACTCGCGCTCGGCACAACAATCCCGGCTGCTCAAGCCGCCGACCTGCCGCCGATCTATGCGGAACCAATCTACCAGGACGTCCCGGAACTGGTTCCGGTCGAGATCGGCAACGGCTGGTATTTGCGCGGGGACGTTTCCTACGACTTCGACAGCGACGTTTCCGTTGCAGGCAGCAGCCGGGCTGAAATGAAGTTCGAGAACGGCTACGACCTTGGGGCGGGGTTCGGTTATCGGTTCACGGACTTCTTCCGGGCCGACGTGACGGCGCGCTATTCGAAGTTCGATGTCAATTTCGGACCCGTCGCGACCTACAATCCCTATGTCCTCTCCAGCGACGCCGAGACGTGGGAACTGATGGCCAATGCCTATGTCGATCTAGGCACCTTCATCGGTTTCACGCCCTATCTCGGCGCCGGTGCGGGCGCGGTGCAGGTGGATTACGGCATCAACTGTACGAGTGGCACCAATGATTGCGCCACGGTGACCGGCGCGTCCTACGCTGACACCAAGGACTGGCGCTTCGCCTATTCCCTGATGGCCGGCGTCGCCTACGATGTGACGCAGAATGTCGCGATCGACATTGGCTACCGCTACCTCAACGTCGAAGCCGGTGATCTCTTCGGCCTGCAAGGCAACGGCATCGATTATGCGCTTCGGGACGATGGTTTTGATCGTCATACGATTCAGGCCGGCATCCGCTATTCGCTCTGGTAGGAGTTTCAGCTTCACCAAACAAACGGCGGGGCCTTGGCTCCGCCGTTTGTCGTTTCAGGCGCGGCACGGCGGGTCGCCGAATGTCCGCCGCCACCAAATTGCCGCTTGACCAAGGACCGGGAGGGGGAGTAGCGCCATCCGCGGGACACGCCTCCCCAACGAGGCGCTTCTATCTGTGAGGGTAGCTCAGATGGCAAATACCGCGAAGCCGGACCTGCGTCCGGCCAATCCCCGTTTTTCTTCCGGCCCCTGCGCGAAACGACCCGGTTGGTCGTTCGATGTGCTCGCCGATGCCGCGCTCGGTCGCTCGCATCGCGCCAAGGTCGGCAAATCCAAACTGCAACAGGCGATCGACGACACCCGGGATATTCTCGGCGTTCCTGCCGACTATCGCATCGGCATCGTGCCGGCGTCCGATACCGGCGCGGTCGAGATGGCGATGTGGTCGCTGCTCGGCGAACGCGGCGTCGATGTTCTGGCCTGGGAATCCTTCGGCGCCGGCTGGGTGACCGACGCGATCAAGCAGTTGAAGCTCGACGACGCGCGCAGCTTCGAGGCTCCTTATGGCGAGATCGTCGACTTCGCCCAGGTCGATTTCGACCGCGATGTTGTCTTTACCTGGAACGGCACGACGTCCGGCGTGCGGATGCCGAATGGCGACGCTATTCCGGCGGATCGCAAGGGCCTCACCATCTGTGATGCGACCTCGGCCGCGTTTGCGCAGGATCTGCCCTACGACAAGCTGGATGTCGTCACCTTCTCCTGGCAGAAGGTGCTTGGCGGCGAGGCGGCACACGGGATGCTGATCCTTAGCTCACGCGCGGTCGCGCGGTTGGAAAGCCACAAGCCGGCCTGGCCGCTGCCGAAGATCTTCCGCCTGACCAAGGGCGGCAAGCTCATCGAAGGCATCTTCAAGGGCGAGACGATCAACACCCCGTCCATGCTGTGTGTCGAGGACTATCTCGACGCGCTGGCGTGGTCGAAAGAGATCGGCGGCCTCGCAGCCCTGAAGGCCCGTGCGAACGCCAATCTCGCGGCCGTCGAGACCTATGTCGTGGCCAATCCGTGGCTGTCCTTCCTGGCCGCGGACAAGGCGCTGCGCTCCAATACCTCGGTCTGCCTCACCTTTGCCGATCCGGCGGTCAAGCGGCTCACGGCCGACCAACAGGCCGCCTTCGCGAAGAGCGTCGCCGCGCTGCTGGAGAAGGAGGGCGTGGCCCTCGACATCGGCGCGTATCGCGACGCGCCTCCGGGCCTGCGCATCTGGTGTGGCGCGACGGTCGAAACCGCCGACGTCGCAGCGCTGATGCCCTGGATCGGCTGGGCCTACGCCGTGCAGAAGGCGAATCTCGACCAGGCCGCCTGAGGCGTGCGCCATTTCTTTCCCGCTTGCGGGAGAGGGTGGACGGCGCGCAGCGCCGGCCGGGTGAGGGTTTGACGAGCGCGTCTCTTCCTCCACCTCGACGCCGTCGCTCTACGAAGCCCACATCCGCCCCTTCGGGGCACCTTCTTCCCATCAGGGAGAAGAACGGCGTCGCCGCCATCGCTAACGCGTTCGATCAATCCGTTCCCCATTTTTCCAAGGACCATTCCCATGGCACCCCGCGTTCTCGTTTCCGACAAGCTGTCCAAGACCGCCGTCCAGATCTTCGCCGACTGTGGCATCGAGGTCGACTACATGCCCGATCTCGGCAAGGACAAGGACAAGCTCCTCGAAGTCATCGGTCAGTATGACGGCCTCGCCATCCGCTCGGCCACCAAGGTCACGGAAAAGCTCATCCAGGCCGCGACCAAGCTAAAGGTCGTCGGCCGCGCCGGCATCGGCGTCGACAATGTCGACATTCCGGCCGCCAGCCGGAAGGGAATCATCGTGATGAACACGCCCTTCGGCAACTCGATCACTACCGCCGAACACGCGATCGCGCTGATGTTCGCTGTTGCCCGCCAGCTGCCCGCCGCCGACGCCTCGACCCAGGCCGGCAAGTGGGAGAAGAACCGCTTCATGGGCGTCGAAATCACCGGCAAAACGCTCGGCATTATCGGTTGCGGCAATATCGGCGCCATCGTCGCGACCCGCGCCGTCGGACTGAAGATGCGGGTCATCGCCTTCGACCCGTTCCTGTCGGCGGACCGCGCCGCGCAACTCGGCATCGAAAAGGTCGAACTCGACGATCTCTTCAAGCGGTCCGACTTCATCACCCTGCACACGCCGATGACCGACAAGACCAAGGGCATTATCGACAAGGCGGCGATCACCAAGATGAAGGATGACGTCAGGATCGTGAATTGCGCGCGTGGCGGCCTGATCGTCGAGGCGGATCTGGCCGAGGCGATCAAGTCCGGCAAGGTGGCGGGCGCCGGCGTCGATGTGTTCGAGACGGAGCCGGCGACGAACTCGCCGCTCTTCGGTCTTGAGAACGTCGTCTGCACGCCGCATCTGGGCGCATCGACCTCCGAGGCGCAGGAGAATGTCGCGCTCCAGGTCGCCGAGCAGATGTCGGACTACCTGATCCGGGGCGCAGTCGCGAACGCCATCAACATGCCGTCGATCACGGCCGAGGAAGCGCCGATCCTGACGCCATTCGTCCAGCTCGCCGAGTGCCTCGGCGCTTTCGCCGGACAGGTCACCGAGGAGGCGATCAAGTCGGTGGAAATCACCTATGACGGCAGCGTCGCGGCGATGAATACGCGGGCGCTGACCAGCGCGACGCTGGCCGGGTTGATGAAGAGCCAGGTCTCGGACGTCAACATGGTCTCGGCGCCGATCATGGCGAAGGAACGCGGCATCCAGCTGACCGAGTCGCGGCGCGACAAGTCGGGCGTCTTCGACAGCTATATCAAGCTGACGGTCGTCACCGAAAAGCAGACCCGGTCCGTTGCCGGAACCGTTTTTTCCGACGGCAAGCCTCGCTTCATCCAGATCAAGGGCATCAATCTCGACGCCGAAGTCGGCCGGCACATGGTTTATACGACCAATAACGACGCGCCGGGCATCATTGGTCTGCTCGGCACGGTGTTCGGCAAGGCAGGCGTCAACATCGCCAACTTCCAGCTCGGTCGCGACCGGCCCGGCGGCAACGCGATCGCGCTGCTCTACGTCGATTCGCCGGTGCCTGAAGATGTGCTGGACGCGGTGCGCGCCCACAAGGAGATCGCCAGCGCCAAACCCTTGCGCTTCGACGTCGCGGACGTCGCCGGCTGATTTGACAGGCCAGATCGTTCTGATCGAGACGGCGTCCCGTGATTATCGGGGCGCCGTTTTTGTATCCGGCGTTCGATGCCGTCTCGCAGCCCCGCGTTCGGCCAACATGATGCCGCCGAGAACGAAAGCGAGCGCGATAATGTGGTAGGTGCGAAGTGTCTCGCCGATGACCAATACGGCGAGGATCGCGCCGAAGATCGGCACCAGATTGATGAACAGATTGGCGCGGTTCGGTCCGATCATCTCGACGCCGCGGATGTAGAGCGACTGGGCGATGAGCGAGGGAAAGATCGCCGTGTAGAGCGCGGCGGAGAGGCCTTGGCCGTCGGGCAGGCGCGTATCGCCCATGGCCCACTCCGCCGCCGCGAAGGGCACCGAGACGACCAAGGCGGAGGCGGCGAGCATGAAGATCGTCGAACGCCAGTTCAGCACCGGCTTGAACCGCAGGGCCACCGTGTAACCGCCGTAAAGCAGCACGGCGATCATCATCAAGGCGTCGCCGCGATTGAGGTCGAGGGCCAGAAGCGCCGACGGTTCGCCATGCGAGGCGGTCAGTACGACGCCGACCAAGGTCAGGGAGAAGCCGACGATTTGGAAGGACGAAACGGGCATGCGGAAGAGCAGGAAGTTCGCCATCAACACGATCAACGGCATCGCCGATTGCTCGATCGTCACGTTGATCGCCGTGGTGTAGTTCAACGCCAGATAGAAGATCGCGTTGAAGGTGGCGAAACCGAGCGCGCCGAGCGCGAAGAGAAACGGCAGGTTGCGCCGGATCACGGGCCACTCCCGGCGCACGTCGCGGAGCGCGAAGGGCGCCATGAACAGGCACGCGAAAGTCCAGCGTAGCAAGGTGAGCAGCATCGGCGAGACGTGCCCGACGGCGAGCTTGCCCGCGATCGCATTGCCGCCCCACAACAGGGCCACCGTCGCCAGGATAAGGTAAGGATGCCGGAAGCGAGATGTCATGGCTTTGCGTTTACGTGGACGGGGCCGGGTCGCATAGGGGGCTTGCGGTCAAATAAGCATGCCTGATGAAATTGGGGCTTTGCGCTCGCTGAGCGAACGAAGCCGCCCGGCCGGGCATTTTCCGCGAGTTCGGTCGCTTCACGCCCTCGCTTCCGGCGGGGTGCTTGACTATAGTCCGCGCGCCTCGCACCAGGCGGGCGGGCGAAAATTGCAAGAGGACTGTTAATGGCCAACGTCGTCGTCGTCGGATCGCAATGGGGAGACGAGGGTAAGGGGAAGATTGTCGACTGGCTGTCGGAACGGGCGGACGTGGTCGTGCGGTTTCAGGGCGGGCACAATGCCGGCCATACGCTCGTCGTCGACGGGACGTCCTACAAGCTCTCGCTGCTGCCGTCGGGTGTTGTTCGCAAGGGCAAGTTGTCGGTGATCGGCAATGGCGTCGTTTTCGATCCCCATGCTTTCGTTGCGGAGAAAAAGCGTCTCGAGGCGCAGGGCGTTTCGATCGATCCCCAGTCGCTGCGTATCGCCGACAACGCGGCGCTGATTCTCTCGCTGCATCGCGAACTCGACGCGACGCGGGAAAATGCCAGTGTCGGCACCAAGATCGGCACGACCGGGCGCGGCATCGGCCCGGCCTACGAGGACAAGGTCGGCCGGCGTGCGCTACGGGTCATGGATCTGGCGCATCCCGACAGCCTGCCGGACCGGATCGATCGCCTGCTCGCCCACCACAATGCCTTGCGGCGCGGTCTTGGGCAGAATGAGATCGACCCGGCGACGATCCTCGACGAACTGACCTCTATCGCCGATGAAATCACGCCTTTTATCGACCGCGTCTGGCGGCTTCTCGACGAGCGGCGCAAGGCCGGCGATCGTATCCTGTTCGAGGGTGCCCAAGGAACGTTGCTCGACATCGACCATGGCACCTACCCCTTCGTGACCTCCTCCAACACGGTTGCCGGGCAGGCGTCGGCCGGTTCGGGCCTTGGGCCCGGCAGTATCGGCTTCGTCCTCGGCATCACCAAGGCCTACACGACGCGGGTGGGGGAAGGGCCGTTCCCCAGCGAGCAGGATAACGAGATTGGCCGTTTTCTTGGTGAGAAGGGCCGCGAGTTCGGCACCGTCACCGGCCGCAAGCGCCGTTGCGGCTGGTTCGACGCGGTTCTCGTGCGTCAAGCGGTCGCCCTCAACGGCATCGACGGGCTCGCATTGACCAAATTAGATGTGTTAGATGGTCTTGAGGAGATCAAGATCGTCGTCGGTTACAATCTGGATGGCAAGCAAATCGACTATCTTCCTGCCAGTCTTTCAGAGCAACAGCGGGTCAAGCCCATCTTCGAGACTTTGGAAGGCTGGAAAGATACGACCGCTGGCGCGCGGCGCTGGAACGATCTTCCGGCCCAAGCCGTCAAATATGTCAGACACATAGAAGAATTGGTGCAGGCGCCGGTGACGCTTCTGTCGACCTCGCCCGAGCGGGACGACACAATACTTGTTCGCGATCCGTTTCAGGATTAGAGTCGGGACGCCGGGACACCAGAAAATCAAGACAAGTGAGTGACTGCGATCCATGGCGGACTTGAGCGGCGTACTTCGTAAAACCATCGACGGCCTGCCGCGCGCTACGCCGCAGATGCGCGCTAAGGTCTATGATAAGGCCCGCGCGGCAATTCAAAGGCAGATCGACGGGGCGAATCCACCGTTGGCCGAGACCGTCGTCGCCACTCGGCTCGCCGCGCTTGAGGACGCGATCGCGCGCACCGAACAGCATTATACCAGCCCAACGGATGGCGAGCCGGACGACGATCTGGCGGCGCTCCTGGCGGCCGATACGTCGGAAGCACGGGGCAGACCCGGCGGGGGCCGTTCGGATACACCAGCGCCGGAGGCCTGGGTGGGCGCGAGCGAAACTCCCGCTCCGCCAGTGCCGAAAGCCGTCTTGCCGAAGGCTCCTTCGCTGCCCGGCCACTCCCTGGAACAGGGCGGTGGGACACCCGATTCGCGGGCCAATTCAGGCGACCGGGCGACGGAGCGGAGCGGGAGTGGGATCGTCGATTCGGTCTTCCCGGGACTGAAGAAATCCGCAGCGACGCCGCGTCATGAGCCGCCGCCGTTTTTCCCGATCGCGACGGAGGAACCCGAGGCGGCGGCCGGGCCATCCCCCGTCGGTTCCCCGTTCATCGTTCCCACCGCATCCGGGGCGGCGCGCCGCGAGGCCGACGGAACCCATGACGATGCATTCTATGACGACGAAAGAATTCCCGCGGGCATCCGCACAGACGACGACATCCCGGAGGCTGATGTTTCAGGCCCGCGCTATTCGCCGCGCGGGAAGCGGAAAGGATCGGGCAAAGGGCGTTCGCTGATCGCCGCAACTCTCGTTATCGTCCTCTTGGGTGGTCTCGGAGCCGTTGGATGGACCTATCGCGACCAGATCGAGGCATTGCTGGTCGCTCCATCGGATCTCGACAATATCGCCACTACGACAGACAAAGAGCCGGCGGCCGCGAACGGCGGAACGGCAGCGGCCACCGGCGAGTCGGTTTCGCAAAGCCCCGATGCGAGCGGACCGGGAGAGACCGGCATAAGTGACGTGGCTGGCGCCGAGGCGCCGCGGGGCCAATCGGCCCGGCAATTCACCCAACGGCTGCTTCCCGATGGGACCGAAGTGGACGAGGGACCGGCGGGGGGCGAGCCCAACGCGTTCGACGAGGGAACGGATATCGCCCCGGCATCGCCGGTACCGGCGGAATCCTCCGCATCGCCGACCATCCGCAGCGAAATCGGGGAGGACCCCGCTGTGGTCGGCGCCGCACCCGCGGAGGCGCAGACGCCGGTTGCCGGTGAAGAAGCCGCAAGCCCCGAAGTTGCGGCTGTCGAACCGGCCACCGGCAACACGCCCGCCGTGGCGCAAAAGGCGGTGTTCTACCAAGAGCGGACGGAAACGACGTCCGGCACGCAGGAAGGCGGCAATGTCGTCTGGTCGGTGGTCAACGAATCGCCGAGCGAGGGGCAGCCTCCGGAACCGGCGATCCGCGCCGTCGCCGAGGTTCCGGATGAAAATCTCAAGATGACGATGACCATTCGCCGGAACGCCGATCCGACGCTGCCGGCAAGCCACGTCATCGAGCTTCTCTTCACCACACCGGCGAATTTCAGCGGCGGCGGCGTCGCCAACGTGCAGCGTCTGGCACTGAAAGCGACTGAGCAGGCGCGGGGCGAGCCGCTGATCGGAGTCGCGGGCAAGATCTCCGACGGCTTCTTCATCATCGCCCTGAACAATCTCGAACAGGCGATGCAGAGCAATCTTTCGCTGCTGAAAAGCGAACAATGGATCGATATTCCGATCGCTTACGAGACTGGGCGGCGGGCGTTGATGTCGATCGAGAAGGGGATTCCGGGTGATCGCGTTTTCAAGGAAGCTCTGGACGCCTGGAACGCAAAAACCTGACGATCTTTCCAAGCTCTTTGGCGAGGTCGCCCGTCTCGCTCGATCTGGAGATGTGATCGCGCATCGGTCGCCGCCCGTGCCGCGCAATCGCGGTCGATGATCTGAACAAAAAAAGGACCGGTGCGCCATGGAGCGAACCGGTCCTTTGCTTTTTCAGTCGGCTGTCGTGTCGGTCAGGCGCTGGCCTGGTCAACCGACCGCAGTGCTCGATGCGCCGCCTCGGCAGTGTCCCGAACGGCCTTTTGCACCTTTTCGAAGGCCCGGACCTCGATCTGGCGCACGCGCTCACGGCTGATGTCGAACTCGCCGGAGAGCGCCTCGAGTGTCAGCGGGTCTTCGGAGAGACGACGCGCCTGGAAGATGCGCCGTTCCCGATCGTTGAGGACATCCATCGCATTGTTCAACATGCCGCGACGCTGATCGAGCTCATCCTCGCGCGCGAGCGAATCCTCTTGCGATTCGCTGTCGTCGACGAGCCAATCCTGCCATTCGCCGGACTCGCCCTCGGTGGCCCGCAACGGCGCGTTCAGCGAGGCATCGCCGGAGAGGCGGCGGTTCATCGAGACGACTTCCTCGGCCGAAACGCCCAGCTGGGTGGCGATCTGGTCGACCTGATCCGGCCGCAGATCACCCTCTTCAAGGGCCTGGATGCGGCTCTTCATCTTGCGAAGGTTGAAGAACAGACGCTTTTGGTTTGCGGTCGTGCCCATCTTCACGAGGCTCCACGAGCGCAGGATATATTCCTGAATCGAAGCCTTGATCCACCACATGGCGTAGGTCGCCAGGCGGAAACCCCGCTCCGGATCGAAACGTTTGACCGCCTGCATCAGGCCGACATTGCCTTCGGAAACGACTTCGCCGATGGGCAACCCGTAACCGCGATAGCCCATTGCGATCTTGGCGACGAGGCGCAGATGACTGGTCACCAGCCGGTGTGCCGCGTCACGGTCGTCGTGTTCCGCATAGCGCTTGGCCAGCATGTATTCTTCCTGAGGCTCCAGCATCGGGAACCGGCGGATCTCCTCCAAATAGCGGCTGAGACCGGCTTCACCCGAAGCGATACTGGGAAGATTAGCTTGGGCCATTCGTTGCCCTCCATCGTTGAATCGGCCGCTTCAAAAGAACCGGCCGGGTCGCGAACTGCACATACCCCGTTCGCGCAGACCTTATTATATAGGGTTTGGTGCACCGAATTCACGGCACAATCGCGTGTCACGCAGTGTGAACGAGCCTTTGAACAATGCGTTCAGGGGAAGCGCGAGCGAATCTTGACCCCACTTCTCACTGCTGTGCAATGCCGAAAGCAGCGCAGAGTTCCACCATGTCCTCCGGCAATGGCGACTGGAAGGACAGCGGCGCGCCCGAGACCGGATGGACGAATCCCAAACGATGGGCATGCAACGCTTGGCGGCGAAAGCCTTGGACGACACGTTTGGCATCGGGGTCGAGGCGCTCTGATTTGGTGCGAAATCCGGCGCCATAGACATCGTCGCCAACCAGCGGTTGGCCGATATGGGCCATATGAACCCGGATCTGATGCGTGCGTCCGGTTTCCAACACGCATTCGACCAGCGACGCCAGGCCGTCGTCGAGCGGCGAGGCTGCGCGCAAGGCGTAGCGGGTGATCGCATGGCGGGCGTCGCTGCGCCCCTTCGGCACCACGGCCCGTTTGACGCGGTCGCTGGCCGAGCGACCGAGGGCCGCGTCGACGGTGCCGCGGGGTCTGGCCGGCGTGCCCCAGACGATTGCGAGATAGGCGCGCGATAGGCGGCCGTCGCGGCCATGCGCGGCGAACTGCTCCGAAAGACCCCGATGGGCCGTATCGGACTTGGCAACGACCAGCAGGCCGCTGGTCTCCTTGTCGAGGCGGTGGACGATTCCGGGGCGGCGCACGCCACCGATGCCGGATAGGCTGTCGCCGCAATGGTGGAGCAGTGCGTTGACGAGGGTTCCGGTCCAATTGCCGGGACCCGGATGGACGACGAGACCCGCCGGCTTGTCGATGACGATGAGGTCCGCATCCTCATGCACGACGCAAAGCGGAATGGCCTCCGCCTTGGGGGCGGCGTCGGTGGGGGGCGGCATGTCGACATCGACGGCCTCGCCCGCGCTGAGCTTGCGCTTGGCGACGAGGACATTCTCGCCGTTGATCGAAACGCGCCCCTCGGAAATCAAGGTCTTGGCCCGGCTACGCGAGAGTGTCCCGTCGCTGGCCGCGGCCAGAAAGCTGTCGAGCCGCTCGCCAGCTCCGGCGGTATCGACCATGAAACGTCTTGTATCCATAGCCTTATCGCCTGTAGGAGCGGGCACCGATTAGAACGGAGCCCGCCGGACCTGCCATGACCCATAGCGACGACAGCGAGATCGAAAAGCCGCTCGACCCGGCGACCGAACGGGTTCGGCGCAAATTGGTGCGGCTTTTGGCGGTTTCGATCGGGATCATGTTGATCGCGGTTATGGCCGTGCTGTCCGCCGTTGTCTATAAGGTCTCCAGCGGTTCGGGCGGCGCGCGCCCTCAACCGGGCGCGGAACTGGCCATCGCGATCCCGCCGGGGGCCGACATCCTCGAGACGTCGCTCGACGGCGACCGGGCACTGCTGCGGATTCGAACGGCAACGGGGATGCGACTGCTGCTCGTGTCGCTTTCCGACGGCAGCATTCTTGCCACCTACGCCCTTTCCGACGGCTGACGGTTGGCATCGACGAAAGCGGCAAAAGCCTCTTGCGTCGGCAACTGGCTGCCGTTATATCGTGCCCTGCAATAAGCGCCCATCGTCTAGCGGTTAGGACGGCGCCCTCTCACGGCGCAAACAGGGGTTCGATTCCCCTTGGGCGTACCATTTGCCTCCCCGTCAATTTGAAATTCTTTGATTGCGTGCCTCACCGGCGTGCGTTCGGCTCGGCGATGAGCAACGGGCGCTCACAAAAGTCCGACTGCCCTAGGACGATGTCGCTAGCGAGGCGATGTCGCAGACCGCCGCGGCGCGTCGCGCCCTGTGCGGCGATCACCCGCTTTCCTCCCTGTGGCTTCGGGCAGATAAGGGCAAGACAGCGTGCCCACGGCTCGCGATGGCGACCGGCGGAACCGAGATTTTTGGCTCCGCCGGATTTGCATCGCGGCGCGAAACGTCTAGCAGGGACGCGGCACCGACAGTTTGGAGATCCGCATATGAAGACCAGAGCCGCCGTTGCGTTCGAAGCCAAAAAGCCGCTGGAGATCGTCGAACTGGATCTCGAAGGCCCGAAGACCGGCGAAGTCCTCGTCGAGATCATGGCGACCGGCATCTGCCACACCGATGCCTACACGCTGGATGGGCTGGACAGCGAGGGCCTGTTTCCGTCGGTTCTCGGCCACGAGGGCGCTGGCGTGGTGCGCGAAATCGGCGCCGGCGTGACCTATGTGAAGCCCGGCGATCACGTTATTCCGCTCTACACGCCGGAATGCCGCCAGTGTAAGTCCTGCCTGTCGGGCAAGACCAACCTTTGCACCGCGATCCGCGCGACCCAGGGCAAAGGCGTCATGCCCGACGGCACGACGCGCTTCAGCTACAAGGGCCAGCCGATCCACCACTATATGGGTTGCTCGACCTTCTCCAACTTCACCGTTCTGCCGGAAATCGCCGTCGCCAAGATCCGCGTGGACGCGCCGTTCAAGACAGCCTGCTATTGCGGCTGCGGCGTGACGACGGGCGTTGGCGCGGTGGTGAACACGGCCAAGGTGGAGCCGGGCGCCAACGTCGTCGTCTTCGGCCTCGGCGGCATCGGGCTCAACGTCATCCAGGGCGCCCGCCTCGTCGGTGCCGACAAGATCATCGGTGTCGACCTCAACAACGACAAGAAGGAATGGGGCGAACGCTTCGGCATGACCCATTTCGTCAATCCCAAGGAGATCGAGGGCGACGTCGTCCAGCATCTCGTCGAGCTCACCGACGGTGGCGCCGACTACACCTTCGACTGCACGGGCAATACGATGGTCATGCGCCAGGCGCTGGAAGCGTGTCATCGCGGCTGGGGCGTCTCGGTGGTGATCGGCGTCGCGGAAGCCGGCAAGGAAATCTCGACCCGGCCTTTCCAGCTGGTCACCGGCCGGGTCTGGAAGGGTTCGGCCTTCGGCGGCGCGCGGGGTCGCACCGACACGCCGAAGATCGTCGACTGGTACATGAATGGCAAGATCGAGATCGACCCGATGATTACCCACACGCTGACCCTCGAAGAGATCAACAAGGGCTTCGACCTGATGCACGAGGGCAAATCGATCCGCTCGGTCGTGGTGTTCTGAGCCATGGAAACGATTTCGACCAACAAGGTCCATGGCGGTGTCCAAGGCGTCTATCGTCATGCGTCCAAGGCGACCGGCACCGACATGACTTTCGCGGTCTTCGTGCCGGAGCACGCGGCCGGAGCGAAGCTGCCGGTGGTCTGGTATCTGTCCGGCCTCACCTGCACCCATGCCAATGTGATGGAAAAGGGTGAGTACCGCCGCGCCTGCGCGGAACTCGGCCTGATCTTCGTCGCGCCGGACACGAGCCCGCGCGGCGAGGGCGTGCCGGACGATCCGGACGCGGCCTACGACGCCGGCCTCGGAGCCGGCTTCTACGTCGATGCGACGCACGAGCCCTTCGCCAAGAACTATCGCATGTGGAGCTATGTGACGGAGGAACTGCCGGGTCTGATCGCCGCCGAATTTCCCGCCGATCCGGCGCGGCAGTCGATCATGGGCCACTCTATGGGCGGCCACGGCGCGCTGACTATCGGCCTCACTCATCCGGGTCGCTACAAGGCCGTCTCGGCTTTCGCGCCGATCGGGGCGCCGAGCCAAGTCGCGTGGGGGCACAAGGCGCTGGCGATGTATCTCGGCGACGATCGCGCGGTCTGGCGCAAGCACGATGCCGTCGCGCTGATCGAGGATGGCGCGCGGGTCGACGAACTGTTCGTCGATCAGGGCATGGCCGACAATTTCCTCACCGAGCAGCTCAGGCCGGAGCTGCTGGAAGCAGCCTGCGCCAAGGCCGGAATCGGGCTGACGCTGCGGCGGCAGCCCGGCTACGATCACAGCTACAATTTCATCTCGACCTTCATGGAAGACCATCTGCGCTGGCACGCCGCCAGGATGGGGTGAGGCAGTTCGGTGCCGGAAACGATCGCGATCGGTGATCCGGCGGATCCGCGCATCGAGGTGTTTCGCGACATTCGCGATCGGGATCTGACCGGCCGGGGCGGGTTCATCGCAGAGGGCACAGTCGTTCTCGATCAGCTTCTGGAGTCGCGGCAATTCCGGCCGACCGCGCTGCTTGTCCTGCGCAACCGCCTGGCCGGTCTGAGCGAGCTTTTGTCACGCCTGCCGCCGGGGGTACCGGTTTACGTCGCGGAGCGAGAGGTTCTTGACCAGATCGCCGGCTTCGCGATGCATCGCGGTGTCCTCGCCCATGGCAAGGAAGAAGGTGTCAGGCGAACGCCGACCGAGTTGGTCGCCTCCGCGGCGGCGCATAGCCGTCCGCTCGTGGTGGCGGTCGGTATCGCCAATCACGACAATATAGGTGCGATCTTTCGCAACTCCGCAGCCTTCGGCGCGGGCGCGGTCCTGCTCGATGCGACGTCCTGCGACCCGCTCTACCGCAAGGCGCTCAGGGTTTCGGTCGGGACCGTGTTGACGATGCCGTGGTCGCGGGTGGGCGCCGGCACGGACCTCACGAGTCTATGTCGTAACGCGGAGTATCGGACGATTGCGCTTTCGCCGGCCGGCGGGATCGCGCTTCGCGAGCTCGGTTCCGATGGTCCGATGGCGCTTTTCCTCGGAGCCGAGGGAAGGGGCCTATCGCCGGAGCTGATGCAGAGGATGGAAACGGTCCGCATCGAAATGGAGCCCGACGTCGATAGCCTCAACGTGGCCACCGCTGCCGCGATCGTGCTGTCCAACCTCTATACGAATCGAGGACGATAGAACGCCGAGCGGAGGCCGGCGCATTTGCCATCTATCCGGTCGCCCGGCCGCCGGCGGTTTCCTTGTCGCGGAGACGGCGGACCCGGTCGGCGAGGGTGACCTGTTTTGTTTCGGGGTCGCTGGAAGAAGATGGCGCTTTCTCGGCCTCTTCGAGAATCGTGTCGATCGGGGAACCGGTTCCCTCGGCCTTGGCGGTCAAATGAACGACCCGCGCCGCGATGTCACTGATACGCTGGCGCAGATCCGCCTCTTCGAGATGCTCCTCGCCGAGCGGATGCTCGGGTAGATCGAGCGCATCTCGGACGCTTTGGCCGATTGTCGGCTTGGACGGGGGGAGCGCTGCCTTGCGGGTTTCGGGTTCGTCGGTCACTGAGGGCTCTCGGCCGTCCATCGGCACGTCCGGGACGTCCTGCTCGATCATGTTCTCGTCAGGAAGCAGACCGGTTGGGCGCGGCCCGTGGGCAGAGACCTGTTCCTCTTGATCGGCCAGACGGGCCGTGAGCCGAACCACTTTCTCTTCCAGTTTGCGTGAGGCGACCTTTTCCCTTTGAAGATGACCCTCGAGCGTATTCAACTCGCCGCGTAGCCGCTCGATGGCACTCGCCTTCTCGCCTTCTCGCCGTTCGGCCGAACGCAAATCGTCGGATACGCGCTCCAGCTTGCTGTCGAGGGTAAGGGTGTCGATCTTCCTCTCTTCCGCGATCTGGGTGAGTTCGCGAAAGCGCGCTGCGAGATCGTCCATTTCGTCCGTGCTGCGTTCGAGATCCAATTGCGTCTCACGCAATTGACTTTCGAGGCGACCATACTCTTCCTCACGCGATGCCAGCGCTGCCGCAAGCTCCTTGAGGTCGCTCTCCTGCTGGGCCACGGTCTCGGCCAGACCGCGACTGTGCGCACGCAACTCCGCATTCTCGCGGGCCACACGTCCTGCGTCCGCTCGCTCCAGCGCGGCCTTGTCGCGCATCGCCAGCGCATCCATCTCCCGTTGCCGGGACTGTAGCGCGGCCTCGGCTCGAACATGATCGAAGCTGGCGCGAATTTCGTTCACGCTGGACGGGATCGTTGCCTCGAACTCGCGCCGGGCGAGCCGCTTGGCGCGACGCCAGATCACCGGCGCAACGAGAAGCGCGAGCAGCATCGCGGCGAAAAAGCCGAGGAGAAATGTCAGGCCGGTGGCGATCATGGGATCCTTCGCGTGGTACTGCCGAAAGAACCTATAACGCAGAAGTCGCCATTGGTGCCGCCTCCGGGGATTTTTTCGACGGAGTTTGCCGCGCCGGTATGCTCTTCAGGCAACGCCTTTAGAGCGCCGTGTGCCTTTCCGGACGCACAAAGGGCGCTCTAACACTTTGATTGAACATCGGAATGATCCAAGAACCGGATTCCACTTTTTGGTCCGATGTTCTGCGCATCGGTCAGAATGGGTTCCAGGTCGGCATCGGCGTTAGCTTCAGATAACCGAGATTGACTCCAAGCCGCGCGCCGACACCGGTCTTGACCGGCACCAGCACGATATTGTCGCGTGTCAGTACCGTCATGCCGAGTCCGCCGATCAGATAGGCGCTGCCGGACACTCCGCCGAAACGGCCGTACACCGCCTCGACCGCGGGCAGGTCGTAGACGAGCATCATCGTGCGCGCCCCGTCACCGCCGACGTCGAAGCCGAGCGAGGGGCCTTGCCAGAAAATGCGGTGCTGGCCGGCGTTCTTGGTGAAAAGCGTGCCCTCACCAAACCGCAGCCCGCCGAAGAAGGCGCCCGCCGCTTCCTCGCCGAGGATATAGCCGTTTGGCAGCCCGTAACTCTGGAACGCCCGCTCGACGACCTGGGCCAGGCTTCCCGACGTCGTGCCGAAGAATTGATGCCCGGTCTGGATGACCTCGTCCATGTTGTAGCCGGCCGGACTGGCTTGGGCCATGGCCGGGGCGGCCGCCACGAGGCCCGAGGCCAGCATCGCGGCTGTGGCGAAAATGAGATTGCGGACCGTCCGGATAATACCGTTCATGACCGGCTCCTTTCGAGAAAGCGGGTGTGCCGGCGACGTGCGCCAGGCCCGCATGGCGCCCATCGCGGGCGACTTCCCCGGCATTTGAACAAAACATGCTTTTCAATTGCCTAACGCCGAAGCGTCACGAACACATTTCTCTTCGCCGATTGGCCCACCGCCATCGGTTGACGGGAGTCTCGGTTGGAATCATGCTTCGTATCGAAATGGGACGGGTGATTCGCCGTGATCGCGTCCCCCTGTCTCGATCGAAACGGACCTTTTATGACGACCCTTCCAGAACTCTCCGCGGCTGATCTCGCCGCACTTCTGTCCAGCAAGCTTTGTCACGATATCATCTCGCCGGTCTTCGGGATCCAGAGCGGATTGGAATTGCTGGACGATATGCCCGGCGACCGGGAGTCGATGGAGCTGGTTCGGCACTCGCTCAAATCGGCGGTGGCCAAGCTGCAGTTCGCGCGCATCGCCTTCGGGTCTGCGGGTTCACCGACGGCGACCATCGATCTCAACGAGGCCAAGACGGCGGCGTTGGGGTATATGGACCATGAAAAGGCCAATCTCGTCTGGGAAGGCGAGGGCGGCTACGCAGTGAAGAACTTCGCCAAGATCGTCCTCAATCTCGTGGTTATGGCCAGCGCCTCGATCAGTCGCGGCGGCGAGGTTCGAGTGGAGATCGAAGCGATCGATCCGCCCCGAGCCAGTGTCCGCGCGACCGGAGAGCGGATTCGGATCCAGCCGCGCCTGCTCGCGCTGCTCAATGGCGATGCCGCCCAAGAGGCCGTGGATGCCCAGGCGATACAGCCCTACTACACGCTCTTTCTGGCCAAGGAGGCGGGGCTGGCGGTCGTCCATGAAATGAACGATGCCTCGGTGGTGTTTCGGGTATCCTAAAGCTGAACGATCAGCTTCATGCATTTTTATCCTTGTTTCTGAACGGAACCGCAAACCCGCTGGGCTACAACTACGCCACGGTCGACCCCGACACATCGTTCAGGGCGAACCAAGCGGAGTTGTCAGGCTATGCAAACCTGTCTCATTGTCGACGACGCGCCGGTCATTCGGAAGATTGCTTCCCGCATCCTTCTACAGTTCGGTCTCGCCGTCGAAAGCGTCCCCAACGCCCCGGAAGCGCGGGAATGGATCAAGCAGAATGGGCTGCCGGACATCGCCATCATCGCGGCGTGTCCCAGTGACAGCGCCGGCCCCGAACTGGTTGACGAGATGCGCCGAATGGCGAAGGGCACGAGCCTCGTCATCCTTGCCTCGATCGTCGATGCCAATCTGGGGTTGATGACCCGTCTCAAGCGTGCCGGGGCGACGGACTTTATCTACAAGCCGTTTGAACGCGAAGCGCTTCGGTCCTGGATAGAGCCCTATCTCGAGTCGTCAGCGGCGGCGTGATGCCGGCTTGCGCTCTAAAGCTGAAGTTCTAACGATAATGGCCCGCCGCGGGAGTTCGGGGCGGGCCTTCTGGCTTTGACTGGAATTCGTTGCGCTCAGGCCGCGCGTGCCTCTTCCGGCTCCCGCAGCACATAGCCGCGACCCCAGACCGTCTCGATGTAGTTCTTGCCTTCGGTGGCCGTGGAGAGCTTCTTGCGCAGCTTGCAGATGAAGACGTCGATGATCTTCAGCTCTGGCTCGTCCATGCCGCCATAGAGATGATTGAGGAACATCTCCTTGGTCAGGGTGGTGCCCTTGCGCAGCGAAAGAAGCTCCAGCATGGCATATTCCTTGCCGGTCAGATGCACGCGCTGGCCGCCGACCTCCACGGTCTTGGCATCGAGATTGACGGTGAGATCGCCGGTGTTGATCACCGACTGGGCATGTCCCTTCGACCGCCGGACGATCGCGTGGATCCGTGCGACCAGTTCGTCCTTGTGGAACGGCTTGGTCATATAGTCGTCAGCGCCGAAGCCGAGGCCGCGAACCTTATCCTCAATGCCGGCCATGCCGGACAGGATCAGGATCGGCGTCTTCACCTTGGACAGGCGCAGGGTGCGCAGCACTTCGTAACCGGACATGTCGGGAAGATTGAGGTCGAGCAGGATCAGGTCGTAATCGTAGAGCTTCCCAAGGTCGACGCCTTCTTCACCCAGATCGGTGGTGTAAACATTGAAGCTTTCCGATTTCAGCATGAGCTCGATGCTCTGTGCCACGGCGCTGTCGTCTTCGATCAAAAGAACGCGCATCAGAAATTCCTCTCAGCCAGCCGCGCCGAACTTGGATATTCGGTAAGCTCTCGTTGTCTAAATTCGGCCAAAAAATGGCAGGCAATGGTTAACAAATACTCTTGATCCTTCATGGATCTGACCGCAACGCATCTGCGGGACGGCTCAAGGCACGATGCTTCCGTGGAACCCAAATTGTGCGTTCCCCGATCGGGGTTCGGCGAAATGGGTCAATCCGGTTTACCCGACCTTAAATCCTCACCCCTATGATTAACGGTGCGCGTAAACAGACAGTTAAGACGCATAGCCCCCGAGGCTTGCCCGAAACCCGTCAAGCGCGTTGTTCAAGAGTGTTCCGCCAGACGGAGCCTCCAGCTAGGGATTTGAGTATGAAGCGTGACAACCTGGTGCGACTGGCGCGTTTCAAACTCTCGGAAAAGCGTCGCCAACTCGAGCAGTTGGAGCTGATGATGGGTGAGTTCACCCGGATGGCGGCTGAACTCGACAATCAGATCGTCAACGAGGAAAAAAAGGCTGGAATCAGTGACGTCCAGCACTTCGCCTATCCCACCTTCGCCAAGGCGGCCCGAGCCCGTCGCGACAATTTGACCAATTCGGTCAAGGATCTGAAGGTCCAGACGAACGCCGCCCGGCTGGCGCTGGAGGAGGCCGAGGCCGAACTGTTGCACGCCGAAAAGCTGGAACAGCGCGATGGGGGCCGCGAGGAGCTCGACGAACGGCGCGAGGCCTTCGGCTAGATCGTGAGGGTACAGGATCGATTCGATCCAATTTCAAGAAATTGATTGATCGTCGTCAATCCGCTCCGGATTCGGACGGCTCATCGGTTCCCGCTTTGGCGGTTTTCCGTCCCGTCATCGTATCGGAGAGGGCGTAGGTCGCATGAACGACCCGGCCGGAAAAGTTCGGCCCGCAAGCCTGCTTTTTTTCATCAGCTGTTTCTCATCCCCCGCGACCTGGCAGTCGAGACGCTCATCTGGAACGCAAGCCTGCTCAGACAGAACGGGTTACCTCCGGCCCAGGCAGGATTTGAAACGTAGCAAGACCGGTTGACGCTCTTGGGAGCCGTGTGGCGCTCGTTCCACCTAACCGGATGGGGCCGACGGCCGCCGCTGCTTTGAAATCAATTCATTCTTATGAATATATGACGGTACCGGCCATCGTTCTGGCCATCCTAAACCGTGGGAACAGAGCCAATGATCAGCCGTCGCGCATTCAATCGAGCCCTGCTCGCGGGGCTCGCCGTGCGGCTGGCACCTGCCATTGTGGGAAACGCATTGGCGTCGACCGACGCCGGAACGCTGACGACCGTCAGCGACGGCAATCTGGTCCTGCCACTTAACTTCGTTTTGCCCGATATCCCCCAGGCCGACCTCGCGGCTCTGGAGGAAGCAACCTTCATTCAGTCCGGTGAATTGTTGCCGCCCTGCAACCTGACCCTCGTCCGTCTGCCGGACCGTCTGGTCCTTTTCGACGCCGGGTCGGGCCCAAATTTCATGCCCTCGGCGGGCCGCCTGATCGAGAGCCTGGAGGCCGCGAAGATCGATCCCGGCGAGATCACCGATGTCGTGTTCACCCACGCCCATCCCGATCACATCTGGGGCGTCGTTGATGATTTCGACGAAGTGGTCTTCCCGCAAGCGTCGTTCCACATCTCTGGAGCGGAATGGGACTTCTGGCGTTCGGAGGAAACGCTGTCGACCGCGCCGGACGACCGCAAGGTTTTCGTCGTCGGGGCTCGCAGCCGCTTTGACGCGATCGAGGAGCGAACCGAGCGCTTCCAGGCCGGTGCGGAGATCATCCCCGGAATCGAGGCGATGGCGACGCCCGGGCATACGCCGGGCCACACGGCCTTCGTGATTCACGCCCTCGATGAGCCGGCGATGGTCGTCGGTGATGCCATCTCCAACGACCCGGTCTCCTTCGCTCGCCCGGAGTGGCATTGGGGCGCGGATCAAGACCGGGAGGAGGGGGCGTTGACGCGCCGCATGCTGCTCGACCGGCTGGCGGCGGAGAAACTCAGGTTCGTCGGCTTTCACCTGCCCGACGGCGGGATCGGGCGTGTGGAGGTCGAGGGTGCAGCCTACCGCTTCGTTCCTGCAGGCTGATTCACTTCCCCGGACCCCGTTCGATGCGAAAGAAGGCGTAACGAACCGAACCTTCCAGGATATAGGCCAAGCCCAGCCGCGCTCCGATCGCGATCGAGATCAGCACGATCGGCGCCGAAATCGACAGAAGCGAGGCGGCCGAAATGCCCTGTCCGATCGTACAGCCGAGCGAGAACACGCCGCCCACTCCCATCAGTGCAGCCCCCGCCAAGTGACGCGACAGTTCGCGTGCGTCGTCGCAGGCTTCCCAGCGGACGTCGCGGCGTTGCACGGCGGCGGCCGCGGCGCCGACGACGACGCCGAGAACGAGGCCGACACCGTAATCGGGCAGGCTACCTGTGACGGCGATGATCTGTAGGATGAGGTCCCCCGGCGGCACCACGAAGGACGCGCTTTCGATCTGAACGGGATCAAAGGACCGGGCCGCGATCCATGAGGTCGCCGCCCAGCCGAATGCGACGACCGCGCCGATCCCCACGCCGGCGATGATCTTGCCGTGATCATGGCGAAACGCCGACGACCTGAAAATCCATGACCCCAGTAGCGTGACTACCAGGACAGCGACCGTGAACGACAGGTCACGGCCGACGATCGCGCTGACGAACGAGCCGAGCGACTGGTCGGGCGATCCCAGCGCGGACAGATCGTAAGCTTGGGAGTCGACGAGGGCGACGCGGCCGATGGCGACAACGCCCCGCTGCGCCGCGAGGGCCGAGAGCCCCAGAATGACGACCACGATGAGGCCGCGCAGCGACCCTCCGCCAAGCCTTACCAGGGCGCCGAAGCCGCACGTGCCGACCAGCGCCATGCCGAAGCCAAAGGCGACGCCGCCCAAGATCGCGCCGGTCCAGCCGAAGGAGGGGGAAAGATAAAAGCTTTGCTGAGGTTCGAAGAGACCGGCAAGGCTGAGAGCCTGACTCAGCACGATGGCGACCATGATCGCCAACCCCCAGGCTCTTAAACCGTTGTCGTCGCCGGCATACCAGCGCCGTTCCAGCGCCGACATCGTGCAGAAATGATAGCGTCGCGCGACGTAGCCCATCGCCGTTCCGGCAATCAGGCCGGCCAGCGGCAGCGCGAGGCCGCTTTCCATGAGCATGTTGGTGCCTCCCAATGCGCATCTCGGTGCGCTTCCGCCTCGAAGGCTAGGCGTGGCATCGACCAGACGCAAGCGTCTGATCCGCAAACCTTATCCCCGAGCCGTCGGCTACAGCGACTTCCTGCGGACCGGGGCGCAGAACAGGTCGTACAGCGTTCCGATCAGCGACGTCACTTCCTCATTGGCGAGGCTGTAGTAAATCGTGCGGCCTTCGCGGCGGGTCACCACCAGCCGGTCGAGACGAAGCCTGGCCAGCTGCTGAGAGACAGCCGCCTGCGGCATCGACAAGATCGCTTCAATGTCACCGACAGAGCGTTCGCCTTCCGAGAGCAGGCACAGGATCATCAGCCGCGTTTCGTGCGACATCGCTTTCAGCAGGTCGCTCGCCTTTTTCGCCTGCTCGAAAAACGCGTCGGACTCCTCCACCGAAGTCGTTTGGTCGAATTTGGGTACGGCCCAAAGAGTCACGCTGCTCAATTTGGTTGCCCGTCCTGGCTCATCAATCGGCTGCAGCCGTATCGGCTGCGGGCAGTTTCGACAGCATATCGTCTAACAGCCCCCAGAAGAACTCGTTTCCCGGATACCCTATCATGCGCTCGATCTCTACCCCCTTATCGAGCAGGATGAAAGTTGGCGTGAGCCGTTCCGGCCGAATTCCCTCCAGATCCGCGGGCCAGTCCTCGGTAATATCGACGCGGCGCAACGGGGCACGCCGACCCTCGTCGGTCTTGGCATAGGCGGGAGCGATCTCTTCATTGAAGCGCTTGCACCAGACGCATCCGGGCTGTTCGAGCATCAGCAACTCGGCGGCTGACAACGCGGAGCGATGGGCGAGAAGGGATGCCACGGCAACCGCCATGACAACAACCAGCCGTAGAAGCTGCGAGAAGGGGCGGACATTTACAACGGATGAAAACATATGCATTCTTCTATGAATTAGATTCCATTATGGCGCAGACGATCGCTTTCGGAAGCCCAAACATAAGATCGTCCTCGGAAACCTCCAAATGCTCGATGTCGGATTCGGTGCGGCCCTTCTGGCGGGACTTCTATCCTTTATCTCACCATGCGTGCTGCCGATCGTTCCCCCATATCTGGCGTATCTGGCGGGGCTCAGCTTCGATCAGGTGCGTGAGCGCGGCTCCGAACCTGCCGTGGCTCGGCAGATCATGCTGGCCTCGACCGCCTTCGTCGCGGGCTTTACGACCGTCTTCGTCGTTCTCGGTGCGACCGCAAGCATCATCGGCCAGGCTGTTGCGCAGTGGTTCGATGTCTTGTCGATCATCGCCGGGGTGATCATCATCGTGATGGGGCTGCATTTCCTCGGCGTGTTGCGCCTGGGATTGTTGTATCGTGAAGCGCGGGTGCAAGTAGCCAGGAAACCGGCCGGGCCGGTCGGTGCCTATGTCATGGGGCTCGCCTTCGCATTCGGCTGGACGCCTTGCGTCGGACCGGTTCTGGCGGCAATCCTGTTTGTCGCTGGTTCGCAGGATACGGCTCTGCGGGGCGCGGGGCTGCTGGCGACATACTCGCTTGGGATCGGGGTGCCGTTTCTGATCGCGGCGGCTTTCGCCACGCGCTTTCTGGATTTCGTCGGGCGTTTCCGTCGCCACATGGCCACTGTCGAGAAAGTGATGGGCGGCCTGTTGGTGTTCACGGGGATACTGTTCGCGACCGGGCAAATGTCGACGATATCCTATTGGCTTTTGGAAACTTTTCCGGGATTCGCGACGATCGGTTGATCGACGGGTTCGCAAACAGAGGAGAACTGCATGCTCAGGCAATTGCTTATCGCCAGCGCCTTCATCGGCGTTCTCGCCGGCAGCGCCTACGCTGTGGAAATCGGCGACGACGGTCTGCACAAGCAGGACTGGTTCTCCCTCACCTTCAAGGATGTGGCGGAAGACATCCAGGCTGCCAAGGACGAGGACAAACGCCTCGTTCTGGTCTTCGAGCAGCGCGGCTGCATCTACTGCAAGAAGATGCACGAGGAGCTGCTGACCAACCCTGAGGTGCGGGATTACATCCAGGCCAATTTCAAGGTCGTCCAGTACAATCTGTTCGGTGACGAGGAAGTGACCGACATCGACGGCGAAACGCTGACGGAAAAGAGCGCGGGCCGGCGTTGGGCCGTCGTGTTCACGCCAACTATTCTCTTTATGCCGGAAGAAGTGCCAGAAGAGGGAACGGCAGGCGAGGCCGCGGTGGCAACGATGCCGGGCCTGTTCGGTAAGCAAACCTTTCTTCACATGTTCGAGTGGGTCAGGACCAAGGGCTACGACGGCGATGAGCACTTTCAGAAGTATCATGCCCGCAGGCTCGAAGAGAAAGGCCTCATCGATGCTCAGCCGGCCAATTAATTGCTGCAGCGCAGCAAGTCCGATTGAGCGACCGCAAAATATTCAAAAAAAACAATTCTTGCATTTTTCGCACTGGATCGCCTAAGCTGAGTTCCAGAATCGCAGCAGATCGGCCGCAAAAGGCCGGCAATCGGAGGAAGTCTTGTTCATGACGCGTTCTCTCGCGCTAAGCCTCGCCTTGATCGTAACGGCCACTCCGCTGGCCACCGCCGCCGAAACGGCGCCCACTGAGGTGGCCTTTACAGATATGGCGGTGCCGGAATCTTTGACCGATCAACCTGGCGACCCGGAAAAGGGACGCGAGATTTTCGCGGATCGCAAGTCGGGCAATTGCCTCGCCTGCCACGCGAACAAGGATCTTTCGGGCCAGCTTTTCCATGGAACCGTCGGGCCGGTGATGGACGGCGTGGCGACGCGCTGGGAGCCGGGGCAGCTACGGGCGATCGTCGCCAATGCAAAACAAGTGTTTGGTGAGCAGACCGTCATGCCGGGCTTCTATACGCTCGATGTGGGGGTGGACGTCGCCGAAGAGCATCAGGGCAAGACGATCCTGTCGGCGCAAGAGGTCGAGGACGTCGTAGCCTATCTGGGTACGCTGAACGGCGAATAGTGAAAGGTTGATAAAATGAATGTCACGAGACGACACATGTTCGCGCTGTCCGCCGGCGCTGCGGCGGCCGGCCTGGTTGCGTTTGCACCCGGGCGGGCGTTCGCAACTCCCGAGGAGACGGAAAAGGCTCTGTCGACCCTGACGGGTGGTACCGAGCCGCAGACCGGCAAGATTTCGCTGACCGCCCCCGAGATTGCCGAGAACGGCAACACGGTGCCGATCTCGGTCGAGGTCGAGAGCCCGATGACAGAGGGCGAGTACGTGGAATCCGTCACGATCTTCGCCGATGGAAATCCCAATCCGGAGGTGGCGACCTTCCTGTTCACGCCGATGAGTGGCTCGGCCGTGGCGACGACGCGCATTCGGCTCGCCAAGACACAAAACGTCATTGCGGTGGCGAAGCTGAGCGATGGCTCGACCTACTCCGATCGCAAGGAAGTCAAGGTGACGATCGGTGGTTGCGGCGGCTGATCGCCGGATAAGACAAAATTCACCGAATCAGAAATCGATCGATGCGCGGCCGGGCCAAGACCTAGGGAGCCGCGGGCATCGGAGGAGACGAAAAGATGGCATCCAAGCCCAGAGTGAAGGTCCCGAAAAGCGCCGAGGCCGGCGAGGTCGTGACGATCAAGACGCTGATCAGTCACGATATGGAATCCGGTCAGCGCAAGGACAAAGAAGGCAACGTGATCCCGCGCCAGATCATCAACAAGTTTACCGCCGAGTTCAATGGAGCGAAGGTCTTCGAGACCAACCTTGAGCCCGCGGTTTCGGCGAACCCCTATTTCGAGTTCACCTCCAAGGTGCCGGAGAGCGGGACGTTCAAGTTCACCTGGGTCGACGACAATGGCGAGACCTACACGGACGAGCAGAAGATCGAGGTCAAATAAGGATCGGGCCGGCTTTCCGAAGCCGGTCGGCCATCCATCGATCACTGCAATCGGGAGGAAAATCGCGTGAAAAAAACTGCCATCGCCCTGATGGGTATTGTCTCTTTCGGTAGTCTCTCAATGGTCTTTGGCGCTGCCGCCGAGCCGGTCGACGAGAAATTAAGTATCGACGGCAAGGAAATGACGATCGTTGCCCCGGCGCCTTCCGAGCCCGAAGGCCATCCCTTCAAGGAAGTGAAGTCCGGCTGGCTCTACCGCGAGGCGGAGACCCGCCAGGTTGAATCGGACAGTTTCGAAAATCCCGGCATGCTCAATGTCGAGCGGGGCGAGGAGATATGGAACACCGTCGAGGGAGCGGCAGGGAAGTCCTGCGCTTCTTGTCATGACGACGCGGCGGAGTCGATGAAAGGCGTTGGCGCGAATTACCCGAAGTGGAACGAGAAAGAGCAGAAGCCGTTCAATGTCGAACTGCAGATCAATGCCTGCCGGACCGAGCGGATGGAGGCAGAGCCCTATAAGTTCGACGTTCAGGACCAGAAGGACCTGACTGCCTTCATCAAGCATCAGTCGCTCGGCGAGCCCACGAAGGTCGATCTCGCCGAGGGTGAGATGATGGACTGGTGGCAGAAGGGCAAGGACCGCTACTATCTGCGTACCGGTCAGTTGAACCTCTCCTGCGCATCCTGCCACGAAGACA
The DNA here is from genome assembly GCF_036016755.1 of Aurantimonas sp. A3-2-R12. NCBI lineage: Bacteria > Pseudomonadati > Pseudomonadota > Alphaproteobacteria > Hyphomicrobiales > Aurantimonadaceae > Aurantimonas > Aurantimonas sp. A3-2-R12. The sequence continues at coordinate 53,905 of NZ_JAYXIH010000010.1, forward strand.
ATTCCGGCCAGTACATTCGGGCCGATCATCTCAGCCAGGGGCAGACCAACGGCTTTCCGACCTATCGCCTGAAACAGTCGAATCTGGTTTCGATCCAAAACCGGTTCCGTGGCTGTATCCGCGATACGCGTGCCGAATATCCGGCGGCCTTTTCCGACGAGTTGATGGCTCTGGAAGTCTACACCGCCTGGCGCGGTAGCGGCTTGTCGGTCGAAACGCCTGCGGTGCGGCAGTAAAACAAGTCAGCGAGGGCGTCCGTAGGCGTCCTCGCGTCTTCTTTTCCAAAACGAGTTGACGAATCCGGATCGCCAGTGCTGTCCGGAACGAGGGCAAGCTATGTTTTCAAGACGCGAGTTTTTGACCGCGACGGTGGCCTTGGCGGCCCTGACCGGCTCAGGATTGTCCGGTCGCTGGTCCCGTGCGGCCGCGCAGCAGCTGATGAGCGAGGACGACCTGCTCGGGGCACCCGATTTCGGCAATCTCACGATCCTTCATATCACCGACATCCATGCTCAGTTGAAGCCGGTCTTCTTTCGCGAGCCAGCCGTCAATATCGGCGTTGGCGAGGCCGTGGGGCAGCCGCCGCATGTCTCCGGCGCGGATTTCCTCAAGCTCTACAACATCGAACCCGGCACGCCCGATGCCTATGCGCTGACGTCAGAAGACTTCGCGGCGCTGGCCGGGCAATACGGCAAGATGGGCGGGCTCGATCGCACCGCGACGATCGTCAAGCGCGCCCGCGCCGAGCGCGGTGATGACAATGTCCTCCTGCTTGACGGCGGCGATACCTGGCAGGGCAGCTATACGGCGAACAAGACCTCCGGCGCAGACATGATCACCGCCATGAACGCGCTGAAGCCCGACGCAATGACTGGGCACTGGGAGTTCACCTACGGGACCGACCGGGTGAAAGACGCCATTGAGGGGTTGCCGTTCGCGTTCCTCGGCTCGAATATTTTCGACAATGAATGGGACGAGCCAGCCTTCGAGGCATGGAAGATGTTCGAGCGGGGCGGGTCGAAAATCGCCGTCATCGGACAGGCATTCCCCTATACGCCGATCGCCAATCCGTCCTGGTTGATTCCAGGCTGGTCCTTCGGCATCCGCGACGAGGAGATCGTCAAGCACGTCGCGGCGGCGAGGGCGGCCGGCGCCGATCTGGTCGTGCTGTTGTCGCATAACGGCTTCGACGTCGACCGCAAGCTGGCCTCACGCGTCGAGGGCATCGACATCATTTTAACGGGTCATACCCATGACGCGCTGCCGGAACCCTTCATGGTCGGCAAGACCATGCTGATCGCCTCAGGCTCAAACGGCAAGTTTCTCAGCCGCCTGGATCTCGACATTTCGGACGGTCGGTTGAAGGACTTCCGCTATCGGCTGATCCCGGTCTTTTCCGATGTGATCACGCCGGATCTCGAGATGGCCTCGGTCATCGATTCGGTGCGGGAACCCTACGAGGCGGAGCTGAAACGCGTCGTTGGCAGGACCGAGAGCCTGCTTTACCGTCGCGGCAATTTCAATGGCACATGGGACGATCTGATCTGCGAGGCGCTGCTCGAAGAGCGGGATGCGGAAATCGCCCTGTCGCCGGGCTTCCGGTGGGGCACCTCCCTCCCGGCCGGAAGCGACATCACCATGGAAGACGTCCACAACGTCTGTGCCATGACCTATCCCGCCGTCTACCGGAACAAGATGACCGGCGAGACGCTGAAGGCCATCCTCGAGGATGTGGCGGACAACCTCTTCAACAGCGATCCCTATTACCAGCAGGGCGGCGACATGGTGCGCGTCGGCGGTATGGGATTTGGGATTGACCCGACCAAGCAGATCGGCTCGCGCATTTCCGACATGACGATCCTCAAGACCGAAACGTCGATCGAGGCGAGCCGGGAATATGTCGTCGCCGGATGGGCCTCGGTCAACGAAGGGACCGAGGGGCCACCAATCTGGGACGTCGTCGAAGGTTATCTGGCGAAGAATCCGACGGTGTCGCTCGAACAAAACCGCAGCGTTCAACTGAAAGGTTGAACTCGCTTCTCGACAGCCAAGGTCCGCGCTGATATATTCTGATTATTGAATATATCGATATTCGGAGGAAACTAATGATCGACGGCCCCGAAAAGGCGGGAGACGGGGCCTCCCGTCGAAGCTTTCTGAAGCGAAGCCTGGCGCTAGGAGGCGCCGCGGCGCTTGCGGGTATCGGAGGCCGGCAAGCCTCTGCCGCGGCGGGCGGCGATCCGGCGATTACTGAGGTTCAGGACTGGAACCGTTATCTCGGCGATGGCGTCGACGCGCGGCCTTACGGAATGCCGTCGCCCCATGAGTCGGAAGTCGTTCGGCGCGACGTGTCTTGGCTGACGGCGGATTCGACGAGTTCGGTCAATTTCACGCCGCTGCATGAACTCGACGGTATCATTACGCCGAATGGCCTGTGCTTCGAGCGCCATCACGCGGGTATCGCCGAGATTGCGCCGAATGAGCATCGGTTGATGATCAACGGGCTGGTTGATCGCCCGCTGGTCTTCACGATGGAAGATCTGAAGCGCTTTCCGCGTGAGAACAGGATCTACTTCCTCGAATGTGCCGCCAATACCGGCATGGAATGGCGTGGCTCGCAGCTGAATGGCTGTCAGTTTACCCACGGCATGGTGCATTGCGTCATGTATACGGGGACGCCGCTCCGCTACCTCCTGGAGGAAGCCGGGGTAAAGAGCGCCGGTTCGTGGCTTCTCGCCGAAGGCGCCGACGCTTCGGCGATGACCCGTTCGATCCCGATGGAGAAGGCGCTCGACGATTGCCTCGTCGCCTGGAAGATGAACGGCGAGGCGCTGCGTCCCGAGCAGGGCTATCCGGTTCGTCTCGTCGTGCCCGGCTGGGAAGGCAACATGTGGGTCAAGTGGCTGCGCCGGCTCGAGGTCGGAGATGCCCCCTGGCAGCAGCGTGAGGAGACCTCGAAGTATACCGATCTTCTGGCCAATGGCGAAGCGCGCCGCTTTACCTGGGCAATGGACGTGAAGTCCGTCATTACCAATCCCAGCCCGCAGGCGCCCATCACACATGGCCGGGGACGTACCGTCGTGACCGGCCTGGCCTGGTCGGGCAACGGCCGCATCAAGCGCGTCGACGTTTCGCTTGATGGTGGCCGGAATTGGATCGAAGCGCGGATCGACGGGCCGAGCCTGTCGATGGCCGTGCACCGGTTCTATCTCGATTTCGACTGGGACGGATCGGAACTCTTCCTGCAATCGCGCGCGATCGACGAGAAGGGCTTCGTTCAGCCGACCAAGGACGAACTGCGCGCGGCGCGCGGTGAAAACTCAATCTATCACAATAATGGTATCCAGACCTGGTGGCTGCAAACCGACGGAGCGCTCGAAAATGTCGAAGTTTCCTAAGCTCCTGCTCGCGACTGGTGCCATCGTCGGTGTCTTGGTGTCACCGGCCCTGGCGGCGGGCGATGCCGACGCCGGCAAGAAGGTCTTCAACAAGTGCCGCGCTTGTCATGCGGTCGGAGAGGGCGCCGCCAACAAGATCGGCCCGCAGCTGAACGAGCTTTTCGGGCGGGCCGCGGGCGGTCTTGCCGATTACAAATATTCTCCCGCCTTGACGACGGCCGGAGAAGGCGGCGTCGTTTGGGGCGAAGCGACCCTGTCGGAATTTCTCGCGGACCCGAAAGGCTTTGCGAGCGGTACCAAAATGGGTTTCGCGGGCCTCAAGAAGGAAGACGACCGCGACGATGTCATCGCCTATCTGGCGACATTCTCGAGCGAGACTGCGGCGGCTACGGATGCCGAGAAGCCCGGTGATGGCGAAGCTGTCGCCGAGGCGGAGGTGGCGACGCCTGAGCCGGCCCAGCCGGAGACGAAGTCGGCCGAGAACGAGGCGGGCGGGACTGCGGTGGCGGCTTCTGTCGCGGCCGAGCCGTCCGGCGGACCGCTCAGCCTCGGCCGACCGGCAACCGAAGAGGAGGTCGCGGCTTGGGATATCGATGTCAGGCCCGATGGAAAAGGGCTGCCTGTCGGTCGTGGGACGGTTGCCGAGGGCGAGCCGATCTTCACCGAGAATTGTGCGTCCTGCCACGGTGATTTCGGCGAGGGCCGCGGGCGCTGGCCGGTGCTCGCCGGCGGGTTCGATACCTTGACCCGCCAGCGTCCGGAAAAGACGGTCGGCTCCTATTGGCCCTATCTGTCCACCGTCTACGACTACGTGTACCGGGCGATGCCATTCGGTAACGCGCGGTCGCTGAGCGACGACGACGTCTACGCGCTGACCGCCTATATCCTCTACCTCAACGACATCGTGACGGATGAGGAGTTCGAGCTATCGAACGAGAACTTCACCACCATCGAAATGCCGAATGTGGATGGGTTCATCTCCGACACCCGCGAGGCGGAAGCGCACTATCAGACGAGCGATCCCTGCATCACCGACTGCAAGCCGGAACCGGCGAAAGTGACGATGCGGGCGCAGGTCCTCGATGTCACGCCGGACACGGCCGAAGGCGAGGGCGAGGGGCCAGCCGGCGGCAACGTCGACTGACCGCAGGGGCTCGAGCGGCAAGCATGGATATCTCGCGGTGTGGCAATAGATGGTGCTGACATCGTCATCGCGAGATATCCTCGGCTGAGGACGACCAGCCGGAGGACTCTGCCATGCACCGTCGCCGTTCCTTGCATTCCGCCGCACTCATGTCCGCCGCGAAGATTATCGCGGTGGGCATCTGGCTTACACTGATGCCGATGCTGGCGGGCGGCTGGGCAACGACCGCCAAGGCTCAGGGCGCGGAAGACGATTCCAGCTTCGCCACGCAAAGACTGGCCCTTCAGGTGTCCGTTGACGACGAGGCCGTGATGCGTTCGGCCCTCGAAATCGCCGCCAACGTGTCCCGCTTTTATTCGGATCAAGCGGAAGAGATCGATATTCGCATCGTCGTTTTCGGGCTTGGCATGCCGATGCTGCGCCCGGAAATGTCCCCAGTCATGGATCGCCTGAAGGCGTTCGATCAGAGCATGCCCAACGTCAGTTTCGCGGCCTGCGGCAACACGCTGGACTCGCTGGAGCGGGCGGAAGGCGCTCGGCCGGAGATTGTCGAATACGCGGATGTCGTGGAGGCAGGGGTCGCCGAACTCATGCGCCTCGACCAGGCGGGCTATACGATCGTCAAGCCGTAACCGTTACGGTGCACGGCGCAATCCGACCTCGGCCACGTTGGGAAACGGAAACCGGCCCAGCATCGCCGGGCCGATCGCGTCATGGAAATTTGACGTGGGCGGAATCAATAGCCGCGCGCCGATTGCGACCGAATAAGCATCAACCGGCTCTCGGTCTGAAGATCGCGGTAAGTCGCCTCCGAGCCCGGGACGCGGACGCGGTTGCCAAACGCGTGCCGCGAAACCGGCGTGCCGAACCGGGTGGACGAGCGGAAGCCACTGGAAATGAACGCCGGTCCGTGTGTCACGCCCAGGGCAGTTTCATAGCGGGTGTTCTCTTCCGCTTTGCGGTAGGCATCTTCCGAGCCGGGGATGATGCCGCCGCCGGCCAAGACGGTGGATGCTGGGAGCATTAGAGTCGCGATGATCAGTCCTATAAGAACGGTCTTCATATTCACCTCCTCTATTCAAGTCGGAAAGCGGTTGCTTTCAGAAGTGAATTCGTCGAGGCAAGACGACAGGTTACGGCTAAGGGTGTCACCTTGTCTTGAGCGTAACTTGTTCGATTCTATTTTGGGGAGGACGTCAGGCAGCCTATTCGGGCCGGGCTCGGCTCGCCCGTTCGACGGTGGGGTAGGTTTGGTTCACCAGCGCAGAACGCGGTTGCCTGCGAATGCGCCGGCGGCGACGAGGATCAGCGAAGCAAACGAATACCAGACCGCTACGAACAACGGCGAGTCGTTGGGGCACTGGGCGGTATAGAACAAGGCGGCCATCGACGCCGCGGCGAGACCCGCCATCGCGCCAGCCAGAGCCGGCCGCGTGGGCGCCTGTCGGCGCAGCGCCCAGAGGAACATGAGCAGTAGCGGGGTGCCCAGCGAAACGATAGCGATCACGCAGAACAGGAAGTTCATGCCGGTCAGACTGGTTGCCCAAAGATCTGGGGACAGCGCGAACAGTTCCGCCGCCACGGAGAGCGCGAGGAGGCCGCCGGGAAGAAACAGCCACTCCAGAGATTGTTTCATGGACACGCCCGGACGCGCCGACGCGCGCATCGCCAGGAAGGCGGTGACGGCCAGAGTGCCGGTGATGGCGAATTTGGACAGGAAACGCGCCGTTTCCCAAACATAGAAGAGGTCCGGCCGCAATCCGATCGCGCCGAAGAAGAAGACCCCGGTCGTTCCGGCTGCCAGAACCGCGAGGAACAACCACGACGGGCCTCGGTCGCGCGCTTTGCGATCACGGTCGGAGGCAAGCGTTTCGATGAGGAATTGCGTGTCCATATTCAGGCCTGACCAAATTTCGCGGCGATCGATGCCAGACCGCGATGGAACGCAACCCGAACCGCTCCCTCCGTCACGCCCAGCCGGTTCGCAGTTTCGCCGACCGAACGTCCTTCGAGCGACAGCGCGGCGACGACCTCTCTCTGGCGCCCTGCGAGCAGCCGCAATGCCTTGGTGACATCGAGCCTGTTGGCGCTCGGAACGGTCGTCGGATCCTCAAGCTTGTCGGTAAAGTCCGCGATGTCGAGGTTCACCCTGCGGCCGTGTCGTCGATAGGCGTCGATCGCCTTGTAACGGGCGATCGCGAATAACCACGGAGTGTCAACGCCGGAGCAAATATGCGCCAGTTGGCCGGAGGAAATATGTGCCAGGTGACGTCATGAGAAGGGCCCCNAACATTCGATGCTGTTTGACACCACAGGAGGGGGCGGCAATTTTTTACTGGGTCAGATCTCGGTGACAATCAACACTTCCTGACGCTATCGTCGGGCCATGAAGAATCGCAACCGACCAAAATCCCCTGACGAAAAGACCACCCGAGCCTTGCTCGAGAAACATGGCTGCCCGACCCCGTTTCACGAGGTACGCACGCGTTTCCTCGGCAATATCGCAACACCCGATCTCACCGCTTCGCCGCTGCGGATCGTCGAAAGCCTCTGGGGCGGCGAATTGCCCGTGTTCGACAGCATGGATGAAGCAAACGAGCTGATCGGCGCACTCGTGCAGGGCTTGTGGAATGACCTGACCAGACACCAGAAGCGCAGCCAGCCATTCCGGCTGACGCGGCTGAACCTCGATCCCACGCCGGCAAACCTCGCGCTTGTTGCACAATTGCGCCGCCAGGAACTGGAAGGCTTCATAGAGGGGCTGTTCAATGGGCAGGATCGCATCGACCTGCCTGAACGGGCTCACCAAGCACTCGGTCACCTTGGCGAGTTACGCGCCATGATGGCTGGTATGGAAGACCTTGTGTCACGGGATATCGAAGCGGAAAGCCGGACCCAACTGGAAACGACCTTCAAACATATCCGGGAGCTCACGCGCATCATGGAGGCAGAACTCCATGAAACGGTGCTGGCGTGCACCCGTGCCCGACGACAGATGGTCGAGGGGCTCTCCACCAAAAAGCCGACGCTGCACTGATCCGTCATGCTCTCCGAAGACCGCCTCCGGGAAAAACTCCGCAAGATCGAAGCGCTCTACGCCGGTGCCGTCACCGCTGGCGAAAAGGCCGCCGCAGGGGCCGCTGCCGAACGCATCCGCAGGCAATTCGAATCTGCCAGCCGCAAGGAGCAGGCCGAAGAGTACAAGTTCTCGATCCCCGATCCCTGGTCTCGCCAGCTCTTCACCGCGCTGTGCCGACGATACGGGGTTCGACCTTTCCGTTACCCGCGCATGCACCGCCAGACGGTCATGATCCGCGCACCCGCCAGCTTCGTGCGGTCCGTTCTCTGGCCCGAGTTCGAGGAACTGAGCGATGCGCTGACAGCTCACCTGCTCGAGATCACCGAAAAGATCATCCGCGAAGAAGTGCATGAGGCTACGCAGGACGCCGAGGAGATTGACGAACCCCGGCGATTGCGATGAACCAGCCGGATGCATCGACATCCGAGGTGCTGGCCGGGCATGTGGAGCGGTTCACGTTCCATACCCGAGGAGGACACGCGCCAGATCAAGCGCTGGAAGGCGTTTCGGCGACACATCGCACAGATCAGACAGAATTGTGAGCCAGGTGATCCTTTTTGCAGACCGCGCCAGCGGCAGGCCCTGCTGCACTGGGCTTACGACAGTCGCACAATCTGAGCGCCCCACCAGGATTTGTGGTTACGATAGAGACAAGCTTTTGAATATCGAGCGCATCATAATGATCAAGTCGGCCGGCGTCAGACTCGCCGCCACCCTGAACGCTGCGCTTTCTCGGTGATGGCGTCGGCATGAAACCCCAAGCCGAACCATCGACCCAGGAAGTGCTGGCGGGTCTGGTCGAGCGCGTCACCTACCATAATGGCGAGAACGGCTTCTGCGTTCTGCGCATCTAGGCGCGCGGCCACCGCGATCTGGTCACGGTGGCGGGGCATGCCGCCACCATCGCCGCGGGCGAGTGGGTCACCGCGTCCGGCGAATGGATCAACGACCGCACCCACGGCCAGCAGTTCAAGGCGCGCTTCATGCGCACCTCCGCGCCGACGTCCATCGACGGCATCGAGAAGTATCTCGGCTCCGGCATGATCCGCGGCATCGGCCCCGTCTACGCCAAAAAGATGGTCAAGGCGTTCGGCGAAAAAGTGTTCGACGTCATCGAGGCCGAGCCCGATCGGTTGCGTGAGGTGACGGGAATCGGCCAGGTGCGCGCCAAACGCATCACCGACGCATGGGCCGAGCAGAAGATCGTCCGCGAGATCATGGTGTTCCTGCACAGCCACACGGTCGGTACCGCCCGTGCCGTGCGGATCTACAAGACCTATGGGGCGGACGCCGTCCAGGTCATGACCGAGAATCCTTATCGGCTTGCGCGCGACATCCGTGGCATCGGATTCAAGACCGCCGACACGATCGCCATGAAGCTCGGCATCGAAAAGACCGCAATGATCCGGGTGCGCGCCGGGATCTCCTATGCGCTGACCGAAGCAATGGATGAGGGCCATTGCGGTCTGCCTGTCGAAAAACTGGTGCCGCTCGCCATCGAATTGCTCGAGGTCGACAAGGGGTTGGTTCAGACCGCGATGGATCTCGAACTCGCCGATGGCACGGTCATCGCCGACACCGTGGGCGAGACGGCCTGCATCTTTCTCGCCGGTCTCTATCGAGCGGAGAAAGTCATCGCCGAGCGACTTCTACGCCTGGCCAATGGAACGCTACCATGGCCTTACATCGATCCGGAGAAGGCGCTGCCATGGATCGAGCAAAAGACCTGCCTCAAGCTCGCGGAGACGCAGGTGGCAGCGATCCGACTGGCCCTGTTGTCGAAGACCATGGTCATCACCGGTGGACCCGGCGTTGGCAAAACCACCATCGTCAATTCGATCCTGCGGATCCTGGCGGCCAAGGGGACGAGCCTGCTGCTCTGCGCGCCAACGGGCCGCGCCGCCAAACGGATGACAGAGGCGACCGGATTCGAGGCCAAGACCATCCACCGGCTGCTCGAGGTGGACCCCAAGGGTGGCGGTTTCAAACGCGGCACGGACAACCCTCTCGAGTGCGACCTGCTCGTCGTGGACGAGACCTCAATGGTCGACGTCATGTTGATGCAGGCGCTGATGCGCGCGGTGCCGGACAAGTCCGCGCTGCTGATTGTCAACGCCGGAGCAAATATGCGCCAGTTGGCCGGAGGAAATATGTGCCAGGTGACGTCATGAGAAGGGCCCCGATCGGGGCCCTTCTCATGACGTTTCGCGCTTTTCGGCGGGATCAGTCGGGTTCGTCATTTTTGGGCGGCGTGGTGGCCTTGCCGGCCTGGCGGAGGCGGTAGCTTTCGCCGTTCATCTCCAGGATATGGACATGGTGCGTGAGCCGGTCCAGCAGCGCGCCGGTCAACCGCTCGCTCCCGAAGACGCTCGTCCATTCGTCGAAAGGCAGATTGGATGTGACGATGGTGGAGCCGCGTTCGTAACGCTGGGAGAAGGCTTCGAAGAGCAGTTCGGCTCCGGTCGGCGACAGCGGCACGTAGCCGAGCTCGTCGATGATCAACACCTGGTATTTGGCCAGTTGCTTCTGCAGCCGCAGGAGACGCTTCTCGTCTCGCGCTTCGATCAGCTCGTGCACCAGCGCCGAGGCGGTCGTGAAGCCGACGGACAGACCTTTCTGGCAAGCCGCCAGTCCGAGAGCCAGCGCAACATGCGTCTTGCCGGTGCCGGAATTGCCGACAGCGATGACGTTCTCGCTGCGATTGACGTAGTCGCATCGCGCCAGCTCGAGCACCAGCATCTTGTTGAGCGACGGGATCGCCTTGAAGTCGAAGCTGTCGATGCTCTTGACGGCCGGGAAACCGGCGGCCTTGATCCGCCGCTCCACCATGCGCCGCTCCCGGTCGATCAGTTCGAGCTCGCAAAGCCGCAGGAGGTAGCGCGAATGATCGACGCCTTCGCTGGCGCACTGCCTTGCGAGCTTGTCGTATTCGCGCAGGAACGTCGGCAGCTTGAGGGCCTTCAGATGATGCGACAGCAGCAGTTGCGGCGTGTCGCTCATGACCGGCCTCCGGCCAGCAGGCTCATGTAGCTTTGCGGCGATGTCGCATGGACCCGGGCTTTCGGCAAATAGGGATAGACCGTCATGTCGAGGCGCGGCGGGCGCCGTTCGATCCGGCAAAGCACGAGATGCTTGACGGCGTCGAATCCGATCGTGCCACGATCGAGTGCGCTGCGTATTCCATGATGGACATCATCGAGCGCGAAGGTCTCCAGCAGGCGCAGGACCTGGACGAACTCGCGCTTGCCCTTCTTGCCGATCCGCGCCTCCAAAAGGCGGCGCATCGTGGCGAAGGCCTCCGGCAGTTCCCAGCCGACGAGCGGGGCGGCCTGGTCCAGCGCGTTGGTCTTCTGCTCGAGCAATGCCAGATAGTGCAGCGGGTCGAAGACGAAGTCTTCCTTCTCCCAGGAGCGGCGGTGCCGGGCGATGATCTCCGCGCCGCAGGCAATCACCACCTCGTGGACATAGCCACGCACCAGCACCTCGCGATGGCCATAGGCGCTGGGGACGGAATAGTCATTGCCGCGATAGCGCACCAGCGACAGCGAACTAACCCGGGCGCAGCACTTGTCGCAGGCATCGTAGGCGACAACCGGCAGAGGTTGGAAGTGGGCGCGATCGCGTTCGAGACGCTCTCCGATCGTCTCGCCATGCCCACGCAACCTGTCCGCCATGCGCCGTCGGCATTGTTGCTCTAGCCATCGATTGAAATCCTCGAAGCTGGAAAACCGCGGCACCGGCACCATGAAGTTGCGGCGGCAATAGCCGACCAGACCCTCTACCTTTCCCTTGTCATTGCCCTTGCCGGGACGGCCGAAGCGATCGGCAAACAGGTAATGGGAGACAAGCTCGGAGAACACCCGGGTGCGCTTGCGGGTGCCGTCTCCCAGAATGCGGGCGACGGCGATTTTGGTGTTGTCGTAGAGGATGGAAATCGGAACGCCGCCGAAGAAGGCAAAGGCCGAGACGTGTCCGTCGCAGAAGGCCTCGCTCGTCTCCTGCGGATAAGCCTTGACGAAACAACCGTCCGAATGTGGCAGGTCCATCGCCAGGAAGTGGATCTTGCGTTCGACGCCGTCGATCACGGCAAGCGCTTCGCCGAAATCGACCTGAGCATGTCCCGGTGGATGGGAAAGCGGCACGAACATCTCGCGCTGGCGCTCCCTGGCCGCATGAACGTAGTCCTTCACGATCGTGATGCCGCCGGCAAAGCCATGCTCGTCGCGCAGCCGCTCGAAAATCCGCTTCGAGGTGTGACGCTGCTTCTTGGGCCGCTCGCTGTCGTCTTCCAGGATCCGGTCGATGATGACGATGAACGGATCGAGCTTCGGTCGCACGACAGGCTTGCTGCGCCGATACCCCGGCGGCACGGAAAACCGCAGCATCTTGTCGACCGACCGCCGGTCGATGCCGAAAAGCCGGGCGGCCTCCCGACGGCTCAAACCATCGATGAAAACAGACCGCCTTACCCGCGCATAAAGTTCCACACTCTTCATCCCCGCCCTCGGCCAAAGGCACGAAGGCTATCACTGGCGGAGTTTTGCTCCGGCCAACAGCCAGATATCCGGCCGCTTCAGTGGTGGATTTTTGCACCGGCGCTCTCAACGGAGCCACCGGTTCGCCCTCTCGCCAAGTATGGCGTTTGATATGAACGGCCATCAAGATTTCCTGCACGAGGTCCTCCGGATCGAAGCCACTGGCACTTGCGGGCGCCTTCCGTCGGGCAAATCCCCGCAAGATTTTCGCGGCCTCCTCAAGAAACTGACGATACGCATTCTCGTCCCCGGCGTTGGCGGAGGTCAAAAGCGTGTCCAGTCGTCCGAAATCGGCTGGCGGGACTGGCATCGTGTTGGTCCTTCGCGTGGTGCGGTGATGATGTTTCGCAGCATCGCAAAATTTTCGTCCGCTCGCTCTCAAGCCTGTTCACATCATGGTGACAGCGAAGCAATTCCCAGCCAGCGCGCGCACCTCACGTTTTCGGAGGATATTCATCGGCCGATTGTGTTAGCGAGACTCATGTCCCTGCGGCCAGCCCAATACGGTCCGATGAGAGTCATGCGGCACGAGCGCCACGGCTTTGCCGCGCTTGGGCTGTTGCTGTTGATCGTCCAACTGCTCTTGGGCGGGATGGCGCAGGGCGCGATGGCGGCGCAAGGCGCTGGACCCGGCGCGATCATCTGTACGGGTCAGGGGACAGCCGGGCATTCATCGAGCGGCGCTGGCAGCATGGGCGACTGTCCGTGCCTGGCGGCGGCCTGCTGCCATGCCGGGATCGCCGGCGACGCCCGAATCCCGCTCGCGGCGCATCCCGTTTCCCGCGACACCGCCTCCGTCGATCTGCCGGGCTCCCCCGTCGCGACGGATCGCAGGCCGCTGGCACTGTTTGCGCGCGCCGGACAAAGTCCTCCCACCATCTCCTGAAGCCGATCCGCACTTTGTCGCGCGTTGAATCGCGCCCACCTGCTTTCTGGAGATTATCATGACTATTCTCATCATCCGCGTTTTCGCGGCGGCGGCACTTGTCGCCTGCATTCCGTTGTCCAATGCCCATGCCGATGTCACGCTTGTCGAAGCGACGCCCACGTCGTCGACGGCACCCGAGGCGGTCGGTGCTCTTGTTGTCAGCGGCGGCTTTGCCCGCGCCATGCTGCCGGGCGCCAAGGTCGCTGGCGGCTATCTGACGATCGTCAATCAGGGACCGACGGCCGACCGGCTGATCTCGGTGTCGTCACCCGCAGCGGGACGGGTCGAGCTGCATGAAATGGCGATGGAGGGCGAGGTTATGCGGATGCGCGCCCTCGAGGAGGGCCTCGCTATCGCAGCGGGAGAGACGATCGCGCTGGCGCCGGGAGGAGAACACCTGATGTTTTTCGACGTCGCCGAGCCGTTCGAGGAAGGCGCCAGCATTGCGGTGACCCTCACCTTCGAGCAAGCCGGCCCGGTGGAGGCTGCGCTGGCGGTGCTGAGCTCCGGCGCGACGCACGCCGAACAGAAGTAGAGGTTCGCTGCGTTTCGGGCTTCGATCGTGAGATCGACTTCGCCGGGGGGAAGGTGCCGACTTCCCGGCGAAGCTCCACTGACCTTCGAGCCGCGACAAACGAAAAAGCCGCCTGGATTTCTCCCGGCGGCTCCGCGTCTCTTGCGAGACTGTGCGGCCCTCGCTTCCCGACTCGCCAGTACATCCGTGGTCGGACGGGAAGCTAAAGGCCTTAGGCGCATCGACCTGAGTGTCAGGGACGCGTTGCACCATCCTTATATGGGTAACGCTTGTAGCTTGCGCAAGGCTGACTATTCGCTAGGGCACCGATATCCCGACCTGCGACCGGCGGCCCGATAATTTTTGTATGGTCAGTTGACCAAATGCCTTGTGGCGGCGCACCACAGCAAACGAGCACGCCTGCGCCGTGCCGAGAGCCGGCGCCGAAAAATCATCGTTCAACCGGAGTGATGCCCCATGACCGTCCAGCCGAACTCGATCGAGGCGCGCGACATCGCGTTCCACCTGCACAGCTACACCAATGCCCGTAAGCATGAAGCGAACGGCCCGGTGGTGATCGACAAGGGCGAGGGGGTCTACGTCACCGACACCGACGGCAACCGCTATATCGAGGCGATGGCGGGGCTGTGGAGCGTCGCCGTCGGTTTCGGCGAAAAGCGCCTGGTCGACGCCGCGGCGAAGCAGATGGGCAAGCTGCCCTACTACCACACCTTCACCCACAAATCGCATACGCCTGCGATCGAACTCGCCGAGAAGCTGGTCGCCATGGCGCCAGTGCCGATGTCGAAGGCCTATTTCACCAATTCCGGCTCCGAAGCCAACGACACGATGATGAAGTTGGTGCGCTATCGCTCCAACGCGCTCGGTCAGCCGCAGAAGAAGAAGTTCATTAGCCGGATGCGCGGCTATCACGGCGTCACGCTGGCCTCGGCCAGCCTGACCGGCCTCGTCAACAATCACCGCGATTTCGACCTGCCGATCGAAGGCGTCCTGCACACGACCTGCCCACATTACTGGCGCGAGGGCCGCGACGGCGAGAGCGAAGAGGATTTCGCCACACGCTGCGCCGAGGATCTCGAAGCGATGATCCAGGCGGAGGGGCCGGAGACGATTGCCGCCTTCATCGGCGAGCCGGTGATGGGCGCGGGCGGCGTCGTGGTGCCGCCGGCGACCTACTGGGAGAAAATCCAGGCTGTGCTCAAGCGGCACGATATCCTGCTGGTCGCCGACGAGGTGATCTGCGGGTTCGGGCGCACGGGGCAGATGTTCGGATCGCAGACCTATGGGATCGAGCCGGACATCATGACGCTGTCGAAGGCGCTGTCCTCGTCCTATCTGCCGATCTCCGCGCTGCTGATCAACGAAAAGGTCTATGGGCCGATCGCCGACCGGTCGGCCGAGATCGGCACGCTCGGTACCGGCTATACGGCGTCCGGTCACCCGGTGGCGGCGGCGGTGGCGCTGGAGAACCTCAAGATCATCGAAGAGCGCGATCTTGTCGGCAACGCCCGCGAGATGGGCGTTCACCTTCAGGCGGGCCTCAAGTCGCTCGAAGATCATCCGCTGATCGGGGAGGCTCGCGGCGTCGGGCTGATCGGCGCGATCGAGCTGGTCACGGACAAAAAGGCGAAGGTCGCGATGCAGCCGCCCGGCGCGATGGCGGCGCAAGCCTTCGCCATCCTGCAGAAGAACGGCGTCATCTCGCGGGCTATCGGCGATGCTTTGGCCTTCTGCCCGCCGCTGATCATCGAGGCCGGGCACATCGACACGATCGTCGAGACGACGCGGCGCAGTCTGGACGAATTGCAGGCGAGCCTTTGAAGCGGCGGTAGCGCGGAGAGGATGCCGACGTTCTCCACGCGTCGTCATCCTTCCTCTCACGCGTCGTCCCGGCCTTGCGCCGGGACCCATTCCAGGCCGTGCGAGCCACATTTGCGCGGTCGGCTCGCGATTATCCCTCGACATACTCATGCAGGATCGAGTTGATCAACGTCTGGTAGGGCATGCCCTTTTCGGCTGCCTTGGTCTTCAGTCGGGCCAGATCGCGTTCGGGAATGGCGATGGAAATGCGCCGTCGCTTGCCGTCGAGCGTGGCCCGCGCAATCTCGGCCCAAAGCGCCCGTTGTGTTTCGATATCGCCAACCGACACCCACTCGCCATTTTCGCTCGCCTCGTAGTCCTCGCGCTCGTCGTCGCTGATGATCGGCTTCGGCTCGGGTCGCTTCATGATTTTTCCCCCATAAAGGTACGGGTTGCCTTGCGGCTCGGAAACATCGTTTTCAGAAAGATGCCGCCGTCCTGCTCCACGAAGGGCACTACCCATATATAGTCATCGATCAGAACCAGCAGTTGCTGTTGATGCGCATAGCGCGTGCGGCTTGGATGGGCGCGTCTTTCGACAAGCGCCCCTTCGCTGAGCGCCACCAAGACACGCTCGAACCCGAAGCCGTAGCGGGTCTTGAGCGCCGCATTCTTTCCCGGATTCCACTCGATCGTCATATCGCTAATATGCTTGGAATATATATTCTCTTGCAAGACGCCGCAGAAAGATTCCTCCCCCCGTTCCTCCTCCCTCATGATGGTCCCAGCGCCAACTCCTCGTGAGCCAGGCGACGGGACGGTCGAGAGGATTTGTTGACATAAGCATATCTTTATGTGATCTGCGGGCAAGAAACGGGATCGATGACGCTATGACCGACACATTCGACCAACTCTTCGGGCCGCTAACCGAGGGCCGGTCGCCTGCGGAAGCGGCTGCCGCGCTGCGCAAGGCGGCGGGCGAACGCATTCTCGTGCTCGACGGTGCCATGGGCACCGAGATCCAGCTGCTTGGCCTCGGCGAGGATGATTTTCGCGGGCATCGCTTCGGCGCCTGCGAATGCCATCTGCAGGGCAACAACGACCTTCTGAACCTGACGCAGCCCAAGGCGATCGAGGAGATCCATTATTCCTACGCCATCGCCGGCGCGGACATTCTGGAAACCAACACCTTCTCGTCGACCTCCGTCGCCCAGGCCGACTATCAGATGGAGGCGGAAGTCTATGAGCTGAACCGTGACGGCGCGCGGCTTGCCCGCCGCGCCGCCATCCGCGCCGAACAGGCCGACGGCAAGCGCCGCTTCGTCGCCGGCGCGCTCGGGCCGACCAACCGCACGGCGTCGATGTCGCCGGATGTCAACAATCCCGGCTATCGGGCTGTTTCCTTTGACGATCTGCGGATCGCCTACGGCGACCAGCTGCGCGGGCTGATCGACGGCGGTGCCGATCTGATCCTCATCGAGACGATCTTCGACACGCTGAACGCCAAGGCGGCGGTCTTTGCCTGCGAGGAAATCTTCGCGGAGAAGGGCGTGCGCCTGCCGCTGATGATTTCCGGCACGATCACCGACCTGTCCGGCCGCACGCTGTCGGGCCAGACGCCGACGGCCTTCTGGCACTCGCTGCGCCACGCCAGGCCCTTCACAATCGGGCTCAACTGCGCGCTCGGCGCGGCGGCGATGCGCGACCATCTGGCGGAAATTTCCGGCGTCGCCGACACCTTCGTCTGCGCCTATCCGAATGCCGGCCTGCCGAACGAATTCGGCGAATACGACCAGAGCCCCGAGGCGATGGCCAAGGAGGTCGCTTTCTTTGCCGCAGAGGGGCTGGTCAACGTCGTCGGCGGCTGCTGCGGCTCGACGCCGGACCACATCAAGGCGTTGGCGGAGGCGGTGGCCGGCTATCAGCCGCGCCAGGTTCCCAAGATCAGGCCGCTGATGCGCCTGTCGGGCCTGGAGCCGTTCACGCTGACGCCTGAAATTCCGTTCGTGAATGTGGGCGAGCGCACCAACGTCACCGGCTCGGCGAAATTCCGCAAGCTGATCACCGCCGGCGATTTCGCCGCCGCGCTCGACGTCGCCCGCGACCAGGTGGCGAACGGCGCGCAGATCATCGACGTCAACATGGACGAGGGCCTGATCGACTCCAAGCAGGCGATGATCGAGTTCCTCAATCTCGTCGCCGCCGAGCCGGACATCGCGCGGGTGCCGGTGATGATCGATTCCTCGAAGTTCGAGGTGATCGAGGCGGGGCTGAAATGCGTCCAGGGCAAGCCGCTGGTCAACTCGATCTCGATGAAGGAGGGTGAGGCGGCGTTTCTCGAACAGGCACGGCTGGTGCGCGCCTATGGCGCGGCGGTCGTCGTCATGGCGTTCGACGAAAAAGGCCAAGCCGACACGATCGAGCGCAAGGTTTCGATCTGTACGCGCGCCTACAAGCTGTTGACGGAAGAAGCCGGTTTTCCGCCGGAGGACATCGTCTTCGATCCGAACATCTTTGCGGTCGCGACGGGCATCGAGGAGCACAATGGCTACGGCGTCGACTTCATCGAGGCGACGCGCCAGATTCGCGAGACCCTGCCGCATGTCCATATCTCGGGCGGCGTGTCGAACCTGTCCTTCTCGTTCCGCGGCAACGAAGCCGTGCGCGAGGCGATGCACGCCGTGTTCCTCTACCACGCTATCCAGGCGGGGATGGACATGGGCATCGTCAATGCGGGGCAGCTGGCGGTCTATGACTCCATCGATCCGGAACTGCGCGAGGCGTGCGAGGACGTCGTGCTCAACCGAAGCGACGACGGGACCGAGCGGCTTCTGGACCTTGCCGAACGCTGGCGCGGGCAGGGCGGCCAGGAGGCCAAGGCGAAGGATCTGACCTGGCGCGAGAAGCCGGTGAACGAACGGCTCGCCCATGCTCTCGTCAACGGCATCACCGAATATATCGACGCCGACACCGAGGAGGCGCGGCAGGCCGCCGAGCGCCCGCTGCACGTCATCGAAGGGCCGCTGATGGACGGCATGAACATCGTCGGCGACCTGTTCGGCGCCGGCAAGATGTTCCTGCCGCAGGTGGTCAAGTCGGCGCGCGTCATGAAGCAGGCGGTGGCGCTTCTGCTGCCTTACATGGAGGAGGAGAAGCGGCTGAACGGCGGCGAGGGGCGGAAGAACGCTGGCAAGATATTGATGGCGACGGTCAAGGGCGATGTCCACGACATCGGCAAGAACATCGTCGGCGTCGTCCTCGCCTGCAACAATTACGAGGTCATCGATCTCGGCGTCATGGTGCCCTCGGCGAAGATCCTCGAGACCGCGCGTCGGGAAGAGGTCGACATCATCGGCCTGTCCGGCCTGATCACGCCATCGCTCGACGAAATGGCGCATGTCGCCTCCGAGATGGAGCGCGAGGGCTTCGACATTCCGCTCTTGATCGGCGGCGCGACGACAAGCCGCGTGCACACGGCGGTGAAGATCGATCCGCGCTACCACCGCGGCCAGACGGTCCACGTCAACGACGCCTCGCGGGCCGTGGGCGTCGTTTCCAACCTTCTGTCGACGGAGGCGAAGTCAGGCTTCGTCGACGGCATTCAGGCGGAATATCGCAAGGTGGCCGAGGCGCACGAGAAGGGCGAACGCGATAAGCAGCGCCTGCCGCTTGCCAAGGCCCGTGCCAACGCCTTCCAGCCCGATTGGGCGGCGTTCGAGCCGACGGCGCCGTCCTTTACCGGCGTCAAAGTCTTCGACGACTGGGATCTGGAGGAACTGTCGCGCTATATCGACTGGACGCCGTTCTTCCAGACCTGGGAGTTGAAGGGCCGCTATCCGGCGATCCTGGAAGACGAGAAACAGGGGGAGGCGGCGCGGTCGCTGTTTTCCGACGCGCAGGCGATGCTCAAGCAGATCGTCGCGGAGAAATGGTTCCGGCCCCAGGCGGTGATCGGCTTCTGGCCGGCGAATGCTGTTGGCGATGATATCCGGCTCTATACCGGCGACGACCGCCAGGACGAGATCGCGACTTTCTTCACCTTACGCCAGCAGCTCGCCAAGCGCGGCGATCGCCCGAATTTGGCGCTGGCGGATTTCGTCGCACCGAAGGACAGCGGCAAGGCGGACTATGTCGGCGGCTTTGTGGTCACGGCCGGGATCGGGGAGGAGGCAATCGCCAACCGCTTCGCCAAGGCCAATGACGACTATGCCTCGATCATGGTGAAGTCGCTCTCCGACCGTTTCGCCGAGGCCTTCGCGGAACTGATGCACGAGCGGGTGCGCCGGGAGTTCTGGGGCACTTCGCCCGACGAGACCTTTTCGCCGGACGCGCTGGCTGGCGAGCCCTATGCAGGCATCCGGCCGGCGCCTGGCTATCCCGCCCAGCCCGATCATACCGAGAAGGCGACTTTGTTCCAGCTGCTCGAAGCGGAAGCGAAGATCGGGGTGAAGCTGACGGAAAGCTACGCCATGTGGCCGGGGTCGTCGGTATCTGGCCTTTATATCGGGCATCCCGACTCGTATTATTTCGGGGTCGCCAAGGTCGAGCGCGATCAGGTCGAGGACTACGCCCGTCGCAAAGGGATGGCCGTCGGCGAGGTCGAGCGCTGGCTGGCGCCGGTGCTGAACTATGTTCCGAAATCGGCGGAAGCGCCGCGGGCGGAGGCGGCCGAATAGGCGGGGCAATCCGGATACATGACGATCGCCGTGGAGACCCAACCCACCTTTGCAGCGTACCCAGCGCGAAAATTTCTCACAAGCGAGCGGGAATTTGGAACGCACGACGCTGCGATGCGGTATCGGGGGGACTATATACTGTCGTGACGATCAGTGAGGCGGCGAGGTCGCGGGCGGTGCGGCAACCGTTTCTCCCGACAAACGGGATGGAAGAGCCGGCGGCAGACGGGCGCGAGCGCTTACGCCGGATGGGCGGATCGCTGTGAGTGGTGCAACGCGCCGATTGCGAATGGAAAAGGACGAAACCCGATGAGTTCTCTCGCTCTCCAGATGGAACGTACGCCGGAAACCGCCTTTCCGATTCCGGCAGGTGTTTTCGCTGAAACGGTGACGTCGGTCACGCACTACACGGACAGCTTGTTCTCGTTCCGCATCTCCCGGCCGCAGAGCTTCCGGTTCCGCTCGGGCGAATTCGTCATGATCGGGCTGCCGAACGCGGAGAAGCCTGTTTTTCGCGCCTATTCGATCGCCAGCCCATCCTGGGACGAGGAACTGGAGTTCTTCTCGATCAAAGTGCCCGACGGTCCCCTGACCGAGCATCTGCAGAAGATTACCGTTGGCGACACCGTGCTGATGCGCAAGAAGTCGACCGGCACGCTGGTGCTCGACGCGCTGAAGCCCGGAAAACGGCTGTTCCTGTTCTCCACTGGCACCGGTATCGCGCCTTTCGCGGGAGTGGTTCGCGATCCCGAGACCTACGAGAAGTTCGAGCAGGTGATCCTCACCCAGACCTGCCGGTTCGAGGCCGAACTGGCTTACGGGCGGGATCTGGTCGAGGCGGCCCGTTCGGACGAGCTGATGAGCGAATTCATCGGCGACAAGCTGCTGTTTCACGCCAGCGCGACGCGGGAGGGCGAAACCCGCCGTCACCGGATCACCACGCTGATCGAGACCGGTCGCCTGTTCGACCAACTCGGCATTCCGCCACTCGATCCGACCGATGACCGGGCGATGATCTGCGGCTCCATGGCGATGCTGAAGGATACAGAGAGACTGCTCGACGCACGCGGCTTCGTGGAAGGCGCCAACAGCCGGCCGGAAACCTATGTGGTGGAGCGGGCGTTCGTCGACTGAGGCGGGCTGCTCAAGCCGACAGCGTCGTCGCCGGCGCTGCTTGACAGGATGCGCCGGGAGCGGCACGGCGACTTTATGAGCCAATCTCCCCACACCGGCCTGAAGGTCCTGGAACTCGCCCGCATCCTGGCCGGACCGTGGATCGGTCAGACGCTGGCCGATCTCGGTGCTGACGTGATCAAGGTGGAGAGCCCAGCCGGTGACGATACGCGCGGCTGGGGACCCCCTTTCATCGAACGGGACGGCGAGCGGACGGCCGCCTATTTCCACGCCTGCAATCGGGGCAAGCGGTCGGTGGTGGCGGATTTTGCCACCAAGGAGGGGCGGGCGCAGGTTCGCGAATTGGCGTCCGAGGCGGACGTTCTGATCGAAAATTTCAAGGTCGGCGGCCTGAAGAAATACGGCCTCGACTACGACAGCCTCAAATCCGTCAATCCACGCCTCGTCTATTGCTCGGTCACCGGCTTCGGCCAGGACGGACCCTATGCGGGCCGGGCCGGCTACGATTTCATGATCCAGGGCATGGGCGGAATCATGAGCCTGACCGGAGCGCCGGACGGCGAGCCGCAAAAAATCGGCGTCGCCTTCGCCGATATCTTCACCGGGCTGTATGGGACGATCGCCATCCAGGCGGCGTTGGCCGATCGCGAGCGGACGGGCCGCGGCCAGTTCGTCGATATGGCCCTCTATGACTGCATGGCCGGAGTCCTCGCCAACCAGGCGCTGAACTACTTCGCCACAGGGGTCGCGCCGCGACGACTCGGCAACGCCCATCCCAATATCGTGCCCTACCAGGTCTTTCCGGTCGTCGACGGCCACCTCATCGTCGCCTGCGGCAATGACCGCCAATTCGAGCGGCTCTGCGGCGTGCTCGGATTGGGTGATCTGGCCATGGACGAACGCTATCGGACCAACGAGGCGCGGGTCGCGAACCGCGACGCGCTCACGCCGATCCTGACGGCGACGATCGCTGCGCGGACGCGCGACGACCTCCTGGCGGGACTCGAGGCGGTCGGAGTGCCGGCCGGACCGATCAATGATGTCGCGGGCGTTTTCTCCGATCCGCAAATCCTGCATCGAAACATGAAGATTGCGCCACAAGGCATTGCTGGCGTTCGTACTCCGATCGTTTACGGAGACGCCGAACTTTCCCTGGACCGGCCGGCGCCGAAGCTCGGCGAGCACCAGGGCGCGCGCTTCGGCCTCGCCGCTGACTAAGCCGGCGGATCAGGCAAGGTGGCAGTTTTCCGGCGCGCAATCCGCTCGCTGGCCACGCTTGAGATGGATGCCTCGGTAGGGACCATTTGCGATCTCGGGATCGACACAATCGGCCTCCACAGCGGGCGGACTCGCGTCAGCCCGGCGCAGGCTCCGCGCGTTAAGCACTGGTTAACCCCATCCCGCTTAGATCGCCGTAGCAACCGAAAATTAACCGAGATGACCAAGACCCTAACCGATACCCGCCCGATCCGACTCAAGGGCCGCTCGTTTCTCGCCCTCGTTCTCGCGCCGGAACTTCCCTTCGACGCGTGGCTGACCCGGCTCGACGACCTTGCCGCCCGCTCCACCGGTTTTTTCCTGGGGCGGCCGATCGTGCTCGACGTCGACGGGCTCGATATCGACCAGCCGCAGTTGAAGGAGCTGATCGGCGAACTCGGCGAGCGCAGTGTGCGGATCATGGGGATCGAAGGCGCGCGCGCGTCGCTGCTCGGCTTCGGTATGCCGCCGGCGATGAAGGGCGGCAGACCTGCCGCCGATTTCGAACCACCGGTGGCTGAGTCCGCGCCGAAAAAGACGGAATCGACGAAATCCAAGACGGCGAGCAAACCGGCCACCGCGCAGGCACCCGACCCGCAGCCGGTCAAGGCGATGCCGTCGATCATCATTACGGAGCCGGTGCGTTCCGGCCAGTCGGTGATCTTTCCCGAGGGCGACGTGACCATTCTGGGATCGGTGGCATCGGGGTCGGAGGTCGTCGCCGGCGGTTCGATCCACGTCTACGGAACGCTTCGGGGCAGGGCGATGGCGGGATCTGTCGGCAACGCTTCGGCGCGGATCTTCTGCCGCAAGCTCGAAGCCGAGCTGGTGGCGATCGACGGTCTCTACAAGACGGCCGAGGACATGGAACCGACATACCGCGGCCAGGCCGTCCAGGTCTGGCTCGAAGGCGATACGATCAAGGCGGAAATTCTGGGCTGAGGCTGCAAGCGGCCGGAAAGCAGGAGAGCGAGATGGCAAAAGTAATCGTGGTGACCTCGGGCAAGGGAGGCGTTGGCAAGACGACCTCCACCGCCGCGCTAGGGGCGGCGCTGGCCCAGCGCGGAGAGAAGACGGTGGTCGTCGATTTCGACGTCGGCCTGCGCAATCTCGATCTCGTCATGGGAGCCGAGCGGCGCGTGGTCTACGACCTCATCAACGTTGTCCAGGGCGACGCGAAGCTGACGCAGGCGCTGATCCGCGACAAGCGTCTCGAGACGCTCTTTCTGCTGCCGGCCTCGCAGACGCGCGACAAGGACAACCTCACGTCCGAGGGCGTCGAACTGGTGATGGAAGAGTTGAAAAAGACCTTCGACTGGGTGATCTGCGACAGTCCGGCCGGCATCGAACGGGGCGCGACACTCGCCATGCGCCATGCCGACGTCGCTGTCGTCGTCACCAATCCGGAAGTGTCTTCGGTGCGCGACTCGGACCGGATCATCGGTTTGCTCGATTCCAAGACCGCCAAGGCGGAGCGCGGCGAGCGGATCGAGAAACATCTGTTGTTGACCCGCTACGACCCCGCCCGTGCCGAGCGCGGCGACATGCTGAAGGTGGAGGACGTTCTCGACATCCTGTCGATCCCGCTCCTCGGCATTATCCCCGAGAGCATGGATGTGTTGCGGGCGTCGAATCTCGGAACGCCGGTGACGCTTGGCGAGAATCAGAGCGCGCCGGCTCTCGCCTACAGAGACGCCGCCCGTCGCCTTGCCGGCGAACAGGTGCCGATGTCGATACCCGGCGAGAGGCGCGGCCTGTTTGGCAAACTCTTCGGACGGAGGGCGGCATGAGCCTTTTCAGTTTCTTCAGCAAACAGACCTCGGCGCCGATGGCGCGCGAGCGCCTGCAGATACTGCTCGCGCACGAACGGGCGACGGTCGGGCACTCCGATCTCGTGGCCCTGCTTCGGGAGGAAATTCTGGCCGTCATCGCCAAGCATGTGCAGGTCGATGGCGACATGGTGAGCGTCAAAATGGATCGCGGCGAGAACGTTTCGACCCTCGAGGTCGATATCGAGATTCCCACGACCGCCAGCGTGCGGGCGGCCTGACGGCCGCTCGCCCAACGAGCCCACCGCACTCGATCGCGGCGGCTCCCGACAGGAAAAGGAAACCAGCATGAGCCGAGTAACCCTCCTGGAGCGGTTGAAGGAACTGCAGCAGACGCCGAAGTTCCAGAACCGCGACATTCGCACGATCAGCTCCATTCTCTCGACCGAGGCGCTGGCCAAGCACGTCGAAGCCTGCGAGCAGGCCGCCGCGCGCTGACGCCAGCTTCCTTCCATCGAAAGCGATCGAGCGGTCCGGCTGCGCATTGCGCGGCCGGGCCGCGATGCGTTTCGGACATCCTGTTTGTGCGCGAAATCGCTTGCGCCATGGGTCGCGATCGCTACTGTGACGAATTGAGCGGAAATGGGCGAAATGCCCGATCCGCTCGAAGGACGGTTCCCCGGCTGCCAAGCGGCTGGGGCGAAGAGGGAATGCGACGGGCCGACCCAAGCAGGGGGCCTTCATCGCAGCCGACCCCGCGACTGTAGAGCGGCGAGGTCGTCACCGCCGACCCGTTCCGACGATGTCACCGGCATCGGCGGACGGATCGGAAAGCCACTGAAGCTTCGGCTTCGGGAAGGCGAGGCGGCGACTGAAGACCCGTGAGCCAGGAGACCTGCCGGCCTTGGAAACCGCCGCAATCTCGCGGCCGTCACGGAGGTTGATATGACTGCAACGACCTATAGCATCGCCCAAGCCGAAGCACCGACGCGTATCGCGACCGGACTCGCCGCGCTGGTTCTCGGAGCGTTTTTCGTCTTCGGCATCGGTTTCGCCCATTCGGCGGCGGTGCATGATACGGCGCACGATGTCCGGCATTCCTACGGTTTCCCCTGCCACTAAGCATTTGTTGCCCGGCTGCCATAGTGCGGACCGGGCTTTTGCTTTTTCGTATCGTTCAAGGCCGCCCGACCTCGTCGGCGCGGAAGGGGTATCGTTATGGTTGTAAGATTTTTGTTGGCCGCGCTGGTTGCCGGCCTGTTTGTCGGTGTCGTGATGACGCCGGTCCAATATTTGGGCGTGGTTCCGCTCATCCTCCAAGCCGAGGAATACGAGAGCGGGGCGGCAGGACACGAGGCTGCCCGTGCCGATCTCGGCGGCCCGACGGAAAGCCAGCAAATGTCGGCGCTGTTCGGTGGCGAACTGGTTCTCGCCAATGACCACGAGACGCCAGTGCGGGCGGACGACGATACGGCGGGCGTATCTCCGTTCTTCGGCCGTTTGCTTGGCACGCTGTCGGCGAATATCGTGGCGGGCGGCGGCTTCGCGCTGATCCTTGCCGCAGTCAGCCTGCTCACCGGCCGCGCGATCACCCGGTCGAACGGCGTTCTATGGGGTTTGGCAGGCTTTGCGACCGTGGGGCTGGCGCCCGCGCTCGGACTGCCGCCGGAACTGCCGGCGATGCCGGCCGCCGATCTGTTCGAGCGGCAGGTCTGGTGGGCGGGCGTTGTCGCGCTGACGGCGGGGGCGCTTTATCTGCTCGTGCTTCGACGCGAGATATGGGCGAAAGTCGCAGGCGTGGTGTTGCTCGCCGTGCCGCATGTAGTCGGCGCGCCGCATATCGCCGACCTTACAAGCCCGGTTCCGCCGACCCTTGCGGCGGAGTTCGCGGTCATTTCACTGGCGACGACGGCCGTGTTCTGGGTCCTGCTGGGGCTTGGCGTTGGCCTCGCGATGGACCGGTTCGGGACTCGCGCGGCGTGAGCCCAACGCTCGGCGATGGCGTCACTCTCGTTCTTGGCGGAGCCCGCTCCGGCAAGAGCGCCCTTGCCGAGCGACTGGCCGAAGCAAGCGGTCTTGCTCCCGTGTATCTCGCGACCGGCAGGGCTTTCGACGCCGAGATGGAGGCGCGTATCGGCGAGCACCAGGGGCGACGTGGCAACGGCTGGCGAACGGTTGAAGTGCCGCTCGATCTGGTTGCCGCGATCGGGCGAGAAGCGGGGCCAGAGCGCGTGGTCCTCGTCGATTGCCTGACGCTGTGGTTGACCAACCTCATGATGGAGCGGCGTCCGATCGCCGCGGAATGCCAGGCGCTGGTCAACTGCCTCGCCACGAGGGTTCCAGGTTCGGTGATCCTCGTTTCCAACGAGGTCGGGCTCGGGATCGTGCCGGAAAACGAGATGGCCCGTGATTTTCGTGATCACGCGGGCCGATTGCACCAAGCGGTTGCGGCGGTCGCGGCGAAGGTCCTCTTCGTCACCGCCGGCCTACCGATGATATTGAAGGGCTGATCGCCGACCGCCAAGGTCGAGGCGATCGCGACAACGGAGGCACTCCATGCAGGGCCAGAAGATTCCCGCCACCGTCATCACCGGGTTCCTCGGAGCCGGCAAGACGACGCTGATCCGCAACCTCCTGCAGAATGCCGGGGGGAGGAAGATCGCGCTGATCATCAACGAGTTCGGCGATCTCGGCGTCGATGGTGACATCCTCAAGGGTTGCGGTATCGAAACGTGCAGCGAGGACGACGTTGTCGAACTGACCAATGGCTGCATCTGCTGCACCGTGGCCGACGACTTCATCCCGACTATGACCAAGCTTTTGGAGCGCGAGCGCGTACCCGATCACATCGTCATCGAAACCTCGGGTCTCGCCTTGCCGCAGCCGCTGGTCGCGGCCTTCAACTGGCCGGAGGTGAAGACGCGGGTGACCGTCGACGGCGTCGTTACGGTGATCGATACAGCGGCGGTCGCCGACGGCCGCTTCGCCGACGACGAGGTGAAGGTCGCGGCCCAGCGGGCGGCGGACTCGAGCCTCGACCACGACAACCCGTTGGAGGAGTTGTTCGAGGACCAGATCGCGGCAGCCGACCTCATCGTGCTCAACAAGGCCGATCTGGTCGACGCTCCGACACTGGAGCGGGTGCGGCGTGAGATCGGGCAGAAGAGCGCGCGCGCGGTGAAGATCGTCACGGCGGAGGGCGGCAAGCTGCCGGCAGACGTGCTGCTCGGCATCGCGGCCGGCACGGAAGATCTCATCGCGGCGCGCAAATCGCATCACGAGCTTGAGCATGAAGGCGAGGCGCACGACCACGACCATGACGAGTTCGAGAGCTTCGTCGTCGACGCCGGCACTGTTCCTGATCCCGCGACCTTCGCAAAGGGTCTGTCGAGACTGATCGCGACCCACGACATCTTGCGGCTGAAGGGCTTCGCCGATGTGCCGGGCAAGCCGATGCGGCTGGTCGTGCAGGCGGTCGGCAAGCGTATCGAAACCTATTTCGACCGTGCCTGGGCACCCGGCGAAACCCGGGCCACGCGTCTTGTCGTCATCGGGTTGCACGACGGTATCGACGCGGTGCGGATCGAGGCCGAGATCCGGGCGCTGGCCGAGAGCGCGGCCAAAGAAGCCGCCGAGTAGCGGGCGCTTTCCTTGCATCTCCTTCTCGCCCAGAAAGGCACGATCGACGACGGCGGCGAGGCGGTCGACCTCGGCCAGTCGCCGGCCGATGTCGTTGTGCTGTCGGCGGCCGACACGGAGATCGCCAGCCTTGCGGCGGCGGCCCGGCGCCTCGGCGATGCGGCGCCGACGCTGCGCCTCGCCAATCTCCTGCGCCTCAGACATCCTATGTCGGTCGATGTCTATGTCGAGCGAACGCTGCGCCACGCCAAGCTCGTCGTGGTGCGGCTGCTCGGCGGCGCGGCGTACTGGCCCTACGGGCTGGACGCGCTGCTCGCCAACGCGCAGGCGGCGGGAGCCAAGCTCGCAGTCGTACCCGGCGACGACAAGCCGGATGAGGGGCTCGACCACTACACCACGATTCCGATCGCCGAGCGCGACCGGCTCTGGCGCTATCTGGTCGAGGGCGGCGCGGCGAATGCCGGGAAATTCCTGGAGGGTTGCGGCGCGATCCTTGGCGGCGGCGAATGGCCGGCCGAGGCGCAACCGCTGTTGAAGGCGGGGGTGCTGGAGATTGGGGCTTCTCACCCTCCCCTTGATGGGGAGGTGGGCGCGCGCGCCCTTGCCGCGATCGTGTTCTACCGGGCGCTGGTGCAGAGCGGGCAGACCGAGCCGGTGGAGGCGCTGGCGCGGGCGCTGGCCGCGCGGGGGCTGGTGGTGCTGCCGATCTTCGTTTCCAGCCTGAAGGACCCGGTGTCGATCGAGACCGTGCGGGCACTGTTCGCCGGTCGAGCTCCGGACGTCGTCGTCAATCTGACCGGATTCGCGGTGTCCTCGCCGGGCGGAGAGGGGGTGCCGACCGTGCTCGAGGAACAGGGGGCTGTCGTCCTGCAGGCAGTTCTCGCGAGCGGGTCGGCGGAAAGCTGGAAGACATCCGCGCAAGGGTTGTCGGCCCGTGATCTGGCGATGAGCGTCGCGCTGCCGGAGGTCGACGGCCGGGTGCTGTCGCGTGCCATTGCCTTCAAGTCGGCCGGCGAATGGGACGCGCTAACCGAGACGGACATCGTCGCGCACCGCTCGGTGGCCGACCGTGTGGCGTTCGTCGCCGAGCTCGCGGCCCGTTGGGCGCGGCTGCGGCGGAAGCCTGTTTCGGAGAAGCGGGTGGCGATCCTGCTCGCCAACTATCCCAACCGGGACGGGCGGCTCGGCAACGGGGTAGGGCTCGACACGCCGGCCGGGACGATCGAAGTGCTCGAGGCGATGGCGGCGGCGGGCTATCCGGTGATGGATATTCCCGCTGATGGCAACGCGCTGATCGACCATCTGATGGCCGGTCCGACCAATGCCGGCACCGCGATGCGCAAGGTGCGCGAGACGCTGTCGGTCGAGGCCTATCGACGGTTCTTCGCGGGACTGCCGGAGGCCGTGCGGTCGGCGGTGATCGAGCGGTGGGGCGCGCCGGAGAGCGACCCATTCGTGGTGACGCATCGCGGCGAGGCGGCCTTCGCGTTGCCGCTGGCGCGTTTCGGCGAGACGCTGGTCGGCATCCAGCCGGCGCGCGGCTACAACATCGACCCGAAGGAGACCTACCACTCGCCGGACCTCGTGCCGCCGCACAATTATCTGGCGCTCTATGCTTTCCTGCGCACCGAATATGACGTGGACGCCGTCGTCCATATGGGCAAGCACGGCAATCTCGAATGGCTGCCGGGCAAGGCGCTGGCGCTGTCGGAGGGCTGTTTTCCCGAGGCGGTATTCGGGCCGTTGCCGCATCTCTACCCGTTCATCGTCAACGATCCGGGCGAGGGCACGCAGGCCAAGCGGCGGACCAGCGCCGTCATCGTCGACCATCTGACGCCGCCACTGACGCGGGCGGAGACCTACGGGCCGCTGCGCGACCTGGAGGCGCTGGTCGACGAATATTACGAGGCGGCCGGCACCGACCCGCGCCGGCTGACGCTGTTGAAGGGGCGCATTCTCGATCTGGTCCGCGACATCGGCCTCGACCACGATGCCGGGATCGCGGCGAAGGACGCCGAGGAGACGGCGCTGGAAAAGCTCGACGCCTATCTTTGCGACCTGAAGGAAATGCAGATCCGCGACGGCCTGCACGTTTTCGGACTGGCGCCGGAGGGGCGGCTGTTGACCGATCTCGTCGTGGCGCTGGCGCGGCTTCCGCGCGGGACGAAGCCGGGCGAGGCCTCGCTGCACCGGGCGATCGCCGCGGATTTATTTAGCGATGAGGGGGCGCCGTTCGATCCGCTCGACTGCGACATGGCGGCGCCGTGGGAGGGGCCGCGTCCACAGGTTTTGCGGAATTTGTCCACTGACCCGTGGCGGACGCATGGCGATACGGTGGAGCGCATCGAACTGCTGGCGGCAAAGCTCGTCGCCGGCGAGATCGCGCCCCAGCCGGAGTGGCAATCCACAGGCGTCGTCATGGCGGATGTGACGGCGCGGTTGAAGCCGGCGGTGACGGGGTCCGGCCCGGCCGAGATCGCCGGGCTGCTCGCAGGGCTTTCCGGCCGCTTCGTGCCGCCGGGACCGTCCGGCGCGCCGACGCGGGGACGGGCGGACGTCTTGCCGACGGGCCGCAACTTCTTCTCGGTCGACACCCGCGCAGTGCCGACCGAAGCCGCCTGGCATCTCGGCAAGAAGTCTGCCGAACTCCTGGTGATCCGCCACCTTCAGGATCACGGCGAATGGCCGAGCTCGATCGGGCTCACCGCCTGGGGCACGTCCAACATGCGCACCGGCGGCGACGACATCGCGCAAGCACTGGCGCTGATCGGGGCGAAGCCGGTCTGGGACCGCGCCTCGCGCCGCGTCACCGGCTACGAGATCGTGACGCTCGCCGAACTCGGGCGACCACGGGTCGACGTCACGCTGCGCATTTCCGGTTTCTTCCGCGATGCCTTCCCGGACCAGATCGCTCTGTTCGACCGGGCGGTCCGTGCGATCGGCGCGCTGGACGAGGAAGCCGGCGACAATCCGATCGCCGCGCGGATGGCGGCTGAGCGGCAGGCCTTCGTAGCGGAAGGACAGTCACCGGAAGAGGCGGACAAGCGCGCCGGCTTCCGGATCTTCGGATCGAAACCCGGTGCCTACGGGGCGGGGCTGCAGGCGCTGATCGACGAAAAGGGTTGGGAGACACAAGCCGATCTGGCGGAAAGCTATCTCGTCTGGGGCTCTTATGCGTACGGGGCAGACGCCGAAGGCGAGGCCGAGCGCACGAGTTTCGAGACGCGACTTGCCGGCATCGAGGCGGTGGTCCAGAATCAGGACAATCGCGAGCACGACCTTCTGGATTCCGACGATTACTACCAGTTCGAGGGCGGGATGACGGCGGCGGTGGAACATGTCTCCGGCACCCGGCCCGTCGTCTATCACAACGACCATTCCCGGCCAGAGCGGCCGGTCGTGCGGACGCTGGAGGAAGAGATCGGTCGGGTCGTCAGGGCCCGCGTCGTCAACCCGAAATGGATCGCCGGGATCATGCGCCACGGCTATAAAGGGGCTTTCGAGATCGCCGCGACGGTCGACTATCTCTTCGCTTTCTCCGCGACGACGGGCGCGGTGCGCGATCATCATTTCGACGCGGTCTATCAGGCCTTCGTCGCCGATGACGACGTGCGCGCGTTCATGCTGGAGAACAACCCGAACGCCTATCGCGAGATGAGCGACCGGCTCGCCGAGGCGATCGACCGGGGCCTGTGGACGCCGCGCTCCAACTCGGCGCGGGCCGAGCTGGGTGTTATGGACAGGCTGGATGATGCGGAAACGGAGGGCGTAACATGACCGACAAAGCCAAGATCACGGACGGAATGTCGGAGGAAGACCTCGACGCCCGCCATGCCGAGAAGATGAAGAAGAAGAAGGCGGCGCGCGACAAGATCCTCGCCACCAAGACGATCGAGAAGGGCCTTCTGATCGTCCATACCGGCAAGGGCAAGGGCAAGTCGACGGCCGCCTTCGGCCTCGTCTTCCGGGCGCTCGGCAACGGCATGAAGGTCGCCATCGTGCAGTTCGTCAAGGGCAAGTGGGAGACCGGCGAGCGCAAGGTGCTGGAGCATTTTCCCGACCAGGTGACGATGACCGCGATGGGCGACGGGTTTACCTGGGAGACGCAGGACCGCCAGCGCGACATCACCGCCGCCAAGGCCGCCTGGGAGCGGGCCAAGGCGCTGATCATGGATGACGAGCACCAGCTGGTGCTGCTCGACGAACTCAACATCGTCCTGCGCTACGACTATCTCGACATCGCCGAGGTGGTCGAATTCCTCAAGGGCAAGCCGGCGATGAAGCATGTCGTCGTCACCGGCCGCAACGCCAAGGACGAGCTGATCGAGATCGCCGACCTCGTCACCGAGATGGAGATGATCAAGCATCCGTTCCGCTCCGGCGTGAAGGCGCAGGTCGGCATCGAGTTTTAGGGGAGGGTGGTAAGGTTTTGGGGTGTCGGTGTCCGCTTCGGATTGCTGCTTTGGGCGGAGGCGGTCAGTCCGCTTTCGGCGCCCGGTAGGGATCAAGCGGCCGTTCCGGAGCACGCATTTTGCTGAAACAGAATGGGCAATTCTGTTTTCAAGGCCCATATCGCCTTTCAAGTGGAGAGTACCCCATCTTATCGCCCACGCACTCGGTATGTCCGCTTCGGTGAAGGGTGTTGGTCAGCCCAGTCGCGGGGCTGACCAATGGCTCAAGCGATGAACCGGTCCGATCACACGGCGATCATTTGTTCCGATTTTGGGCGATGCTGGTTCTTCATGATTGCAAAGAGACGCCGCGCGTCCTTCACATAACCACTGCTAAGGCGCTCAAAAGTCTTGGTCTCAACCGAGATGCCGCGGGTGTTGCTCGTGGCGTTGGCTACATTGCCGCCGAGGGTGATGACCGCGTGCGGTCGGGCCGCGATGATTAGGTCGGTGTGACTGGGAAACCTGCTTTGCGTTTCCGCTTCGTCATAGGTGGTCTCAGTCTCGCGCCATTGACACAGCAAGTCACCCACCTGCGGCTGTGCCTCATCGAGCCGATAGCCAATGAAATCGCGGTCGCGGCCGAGGATCCGGTTCTGAATCGACTCGTGGATGTAGGTCGAATGGCGGATGTCGAAGGTCGTCTTGGTGTAACCGGCATTTTCGAGGATAAAGGAGATGAACGCGGCCGACCAGGGCGAGCTGATGTCCGTACCGCTGAGCCCGGGGAGCCCCCGGGCGGTCCACATCTCGTTAATGTAGCTACTATAGGGTTGACGGTCCTCTCGGCCGTCGCCTTTATCGAAGCGAATCCACTCGCTAATGGCCTCTTGGATGGCGCGCTCGACCAATTGGCTCTCATTGTGCCGAAGATAGCGGGCAAATAGGAAACCCTCTTGGTCGGTGCCGTCTACCTTGACCGAGCATGGCAGGTAACCGTTCTGAATCGCCCCCCCGGTATGGATTGCCCGAACGCCGTGATCCAGGGTTTGGAAGATATTACTGTTGTCGTCGCTGTCGGGCGCGGAGCGCAGAAAGAGCTTCTCGGCTGCGACCCAATAGATAGTGCCTGCACCCGAGGTGGCTGGTGTGCCTGGACCGCTTTCCGACATGGCCTCACCGGATGCGCCCGCGTCGGCGTGTTTCGTCGGTGCCTGTGGGGCGCTTTTATCCCGTAATTTTTGGTCGAGGTCGGCCGCGCGTATCCGGTCGGCCATCTCCGCGGACATTGCCCTCTCAGCCGCAAAATTCCACCAATTGAAACCGACAATATCCTTGTAGCCGTCGAACTCATTGAGGAATTCTTCGAGTTTCTCCTCGGCGCGAGCCTGGGTCCAACCGGACGCTTCGCCCCAATAGGCTTGACCCGTCACGATTAAGGGCTTCGTTACGACTTGTTGCCAGTGGTAAATACAGGCGCGTGTGTAATCCGCAGGGCTCTTTTCTTTGAGGCCCGAGATCGGCGTTTGGGCAATCATATTCGCGTTTGGAAACCAGAACCAATAAACCTGTGGTGCAAAGTAGTCTGCATAATCGTCGAGTGCCGACATGATCTCCGGCTCGTGCCAGTCAATGTAGCCGAAGGAGGAAACGACCAAAGGCGTTTCCCCCAATAAGCTGCGGGCTTCTTTACCGAATTTCTTGGCCCTGACAACGTTCCATTGCGCGCCGCTGACGCCGTTTTCGATGTCGGCTATGTAGCAATCGGGCGCATAGCTCTTAACTGCTGCGTCAAGATTTTCGAGATCGCGATCGGGATTGTTGCCGTCGCACCAGCCCCAAATCCCTACGGAGAGCCCGACATCACGCATCGCATCGGCTAGCGACTTGTTCGCGCTCGTTTTCCATAGGCCATTCTTGTTGTGGGCTCGAAGCCAGGCATGAGACATGTTTAAAGCGGAAATCGCCTGAGCCGCTTTCTTAGCAGACCCATATTTATTGATTGTATAATCTGGATCGTAGACGAAAGCGCCATGACTATACATTTTTGATCTCCTTTTAGTTGTCTATTTAATATTATAATTATTGATTTATAATCAATCGGCATTACAATTATTGATTTTTTACTTTACTTATGTATAAGAAATATTACTCTTACACCCCAATCGATGGGTGGCGTGTCGGCCGGCACCTCTACGGTCACTCTCAACTGTTCGCCATTCCGATACAAAAATCAGAAGAGACGACACTGGGTAACAGTTTTGAAAATTCAGTTTCGAATGAATGTTGTTCTTTAGGTGCCGCCGCCGCATTCGCTTGTGGTTCTATTTTCCGTTAGAATCCTCCCTCCATTCGTAGAATTTATGCTATAATATCCTCATTGTATCCATCCATACATCTAACTTCTGACTAAGCGTAAGATACACACCTCGGACGAGAAATAAAGGGCATGAGAAGTGGCCATCTAAAATAGAACAATCGTATTCGGTTTCACCGGGCGAACGTCCGCTCCACGGTTCAGACAACCGGGCTTTGAACGACCGACATGGCTCGGATTGAGGCACTCCGATGGGGTGCCGAATGTCCGACACACCTCAGGAGGCGCCTTGCGCCGTTCGCCACCACGAGGCCCCGACCGCAGCCGGCCCTAAACGTTCGCCACCACGAAATCCGCTGCGACGCTTTTTTCCAGCACCAGCCGCATGTTGGGCAGGTCGTTGCCGTCCATCTTGTCGCGTAGCGCGGCGCCAGCGAGGCCATAGCCGACCCAGCGCTTGGTCAGGCGGTCTTGCAGCACCGCCTCCGGCACGGCGAGCATCACCGTCATGTCGAAGCGCTGGCACAGCGGTGCCCAGGCGGGATCGTCGAGCAGCAGATAATTGCCCTCGACGAGGATGATGGGGGTGGATGCCGCGATGATCCGGGCCCCGGCGCGGGCGATCTCGATCGCCCGGTCAAACACCGGGACCGCCACGTCGCGGCCGTCGCCGGCCCGCAGCCGGTCGAGCATGACGGCCAAGCCGTCGACGTCGAAAGTGTGCGGCGCGCCCTTGCGCGGTCGATCGCCGCGCGCGGCGAGAACGGCGTCATCGAAATGAAAACCGTCCATCGGCAGAATGTCGGTCGAACCCGGCGATGCGGCGTTCAGGCGGTCGCTGAGCCGTTCGACGAAGGTGCTCTTGCCCGAGCCGGGCGAGCCGGCAATGGCGACGATCAGGCGGCCGGACTTTTGCCGCGCCGCGATCGCGTCCGCGAGGGCATCCGGCGTGATCGTCTCGGGGTCTCCGGGGGTGGTGCAATCGGAGAAAGTCACGTCGTCGCTCCGCTATCCGTTCGGCATGTGAAAACGGCTGTTCACAAAACAGAGACGATTCGTTACGAACCGGCCTCTTTTCATCGGGGGTGTGAATCCGCTTATTTCGTCGAGGAATTTGAACCGCACGGAGCAACCGCCATGAGCATCGCGTTGAAGGGCATCCACCATCTGACCGCCATTACCGCCGACGCCCCCGGCAATCTCCGCTTCTATACCGAGGTGCTGGGGCTGCGTCTGGTCAAGAAAACGGTGAACCAGGACGATACCAGCGCCTACCATCTGTTCTATGCCGACGGAAAGGCCAGTCCGGGGACCGACATCACCTTCTTCGACTTTCCGGCGGCGCCGGAACGGCGCGGCACCAACGCCATTTCGCGCACCGGATTGCGCGTCGCCGGCCGCGACAGTCTCGATTTCTGGCACGGGCGCCTAAATGAGGCGGGCGTGGCGGTGGGCGACATCCGCGATCTCGACGGTCGCGCCTCGCTCGACTTCGAGGACCCGGAAGGCCAGCGCCTGCGGTTGGTCGATGATGGCGGGAAGGGCGATTCCAACCCCTGGGATGGCAGCAGCGTGCCTGAGACGCATCAGATCCGGGGCCTTGGCCCGATCGTCATGTCGGTTCCCGATCTTGGCCGGACCGAGCCGATCCTGACGGAAATCATGAATATGCGCAAAGCGCGGACCTACGAGGCGGACGGGACGACCGTCCATGCCTTCGAGATGGGCGAGGGCGGACCCGCGGCGGAGCTGCATGTGGCGGTCGAGCCTGACCTGCCACGGGCCGGGCAGGGCGCCGGCGGCGTGCATCACGTGGCGTTTCGGGCCGCGGACATCGAGGAGTTGCACGAATGGACCGAGCGCGTGAAAGGCTTTCGTGTCCCGTCGAGCGGCGAGGTCGAGCGCTATTATTTCCGCTCGCTGTATTTCCGCGAGCCGAACGGCATTCTCTTCGAGATCGCGACGGACGGACCCGGATTCGCCGTCGACGAACCGATGGAAAGCCTTGGTGAGAGCCTGTCGCTGCCGCCGTTTCTGGAGCCGAAGCGGGCGCAGATCGAAGCCAATTTGAAGCCGCTCGGTTGAGACGGGAAAGGGAACCAATCATGACAGAGCGGGACGGAACGGCGCTTCTCGCCGAACACGGGCTTAAACATACCGGCGCGTCCCTCGCCGAAGCGACGCGCGCCATGCTGTGCCTGCATGGGCGCGGCGCGACCGCCGAGGACATCCTCAGTCTTGGCGAGGCGATTGCCCTGCCGGGTCTCGCCGCACTCGCGCCGCAGGCCGACGGCGGCGCCTGGTATCCACGGCCGTTCATGGAGCCGATCGCGGCGAACGAGCCGTTTCTATCGGCCGCGCTCGAGAGGGTTGATACGATCCTCGACGCACTCGCCGAGGCCGGCTTCGACAGTGAGCGCGTGGTTCTGGCGGGGTTTTCGCAGGGCGCCTGCCTGGCGCTGGAATTTGCCGCGCGCAATCCCGGGCGCGTGGCGGGTGTCCTCGGCTTCAGCGGCGGGCTGATCGGCCCGTCGGTGGCGGAGCGGGTGGATTCGGGCGATCTCGCCGGGCTGCCGGTGTTCATGGGGTGCAGCGAGCGCGACCCGTTCATTCCCGCGACGCGCGTCAGGGAGACGGCGGAGCATCTGCGCAGCCGGGGCGCCAAGGTCACGGCAAAGCTCTATCCGGAGCCCGGACACGCGATCAACATGGACGAGATCGAGGAAGCGCGGCGGCTTATCGGGGCGCTTGCGGCGTAAAGCTTGCTATCGTTCTCGAGCTAAGCGGTTTGGCGCGTCGGCTGTGCGCCAAGCTTGTAGCGATCCCGCAATTCGCCGATCGGCATCGGCTTGCCAAAGGCGTAGCCCTGCAAGTAATCGCAGCCCGTCAGGCGCAACAGCTGATGCTCGTCGGCTGTTTCGACACCCTCTGCCACCACGCTGAGATCCAACGCCTTTCCCAGCGCGATGATGGAGTGAACGAGGCTTGCGGCCTGCGGACTTCGTGTCATTTCGGAAATGAAGCTGCGATCGATCTTCAACGTGTCGATGGGCAGTTGACGGAGATATCCGATCGACGAAAAGCCGGTGCCGAAATCGTCGAGGGCCACGGTAAAGCCAGCCTTCTTCAGCGCCAGGAGTTTCTGTCGCGCGAGTTCGGGATGCGTGACCAGAATTCCTTCGGTCAATTCGAGACAAATGCGTTCGAGCGGGATTTTTGCGTCGCTCGTCATGGCGACAAGAGTGTCGACGAACATCGGATCGCGTAATTGCACCGGCGACACGTTGACGCTGACCCGCAAATCCGGAATCGCAGCGAGGTCCGCAAAAACCCGGCGGAAGATGAATTGGCTGAGTTCGACGATCAGCCCGGTTTGCTCGGCGATCGGAATGAAGATCGCCGGCGATACAGCGCCGAAATCCGAGGAATTCCAGCGGGCAAGGGCCTCGACCGCTTTCATTTCGGCGGTGCCGGCCGCTACGATCGGCTGATAATGGACCTCCAGTTCGCCGGCGCTTAGGGCATGGCGCAGGGCTTCTTCGATCTTGTGGTTCTTGTAGAGGTCGGACTCATAATCCGGCGTGTACAGGACTGGTTCGCCCGATTGCCGACGTTTCGCTTCATACATCGCGACGTCGGCGTGTCGGACGATCTCGGCCGGCGATGCGCTGCCGTCGCGGGAAACGGCGTAACCGATCGACGCCGAAATCCGGAATGATTTTCCGTTGACCTGAAAGTCCGTTTTCAGCGCATGAATGATCGCGGCGGCGAGGTCCTCGGCGGCTTGCCGCGGTTCGGGCGAGGCGATCAAAATATTGAACTCGTCACCACCGACACGCGCGGCGAAGGAGTCCGGTGGGAGCACTGCCTGAAGTTTGTTCGCGAACGCCTTGATCAGGTCGTCGCCTCCGGCATGCCCGATGGTGTCGTTGACGTTCTTGAAGCCGTCCAGATCGATGAAAAGAGCCGCGCATTCGCCCCTCGCGCAGGTTTCTCCAATCAATGGGTCGTTGAGCTTCTCGCTGAACAGCAACCGATTGGGCAGGCCGGTCAGCACGTCGTGGCGGGCGGCTCTCGACGCCTCTTCTTCCTTGTCAGCAAGAGCGTTGGCCGACCGGCGAGCGCTTCTCGCTGCAGCCCAGCCGGCCAAGGCGAAGAGGGCAAGAGCGGCGGCGACGGGAATTGCGGCTTGTTGGAGGAGCCGATCGCCAGGTTGATACGGAGTCCATTCGAGCTGAGCCAACGGCGTGCCGTTATCGGCCCGCAAGACATTGGTTGCCTTTTGCGAGGTGCGATACGGCGCAAGGGTCAGGTCCGCGATCAGGAACTTTCTTCCCAGTTCCGCAATGCGCTCGTCGCTCAAGACGAACCCGAAGATTCCAATGGGAAACGCACTCGTCGCGATCCCGCTCAACTCCTCGGGCGAAATCCTTGCCGCCGACAGCACGTAAACGGAATCGCCAACTCGTGTCGTCATATTGACGGGTGTGACGTCATCAATGGGGATCAGGTCGATCTTCTCGACCATCTGCTCGATCACGTCGCGCGGCAGCACCGTGGGATCCGGAGTGTCGCCGGAATTGGTGTCCCAGCCATATCTGATCGTCTTGTCAGGCTGGACGATCAACAGAAGATCCATCGTGCTCGATTCGGTGACACCCGCACCCATGTTCGACTGAACCCAATCGTCGTTCATGGCGCGCACGTTGTCCCAAGCGTCCTGCCACCAGGCATAGTCGATGGCTATCGTGTCGAGTGTCTCGCCAATGCCGGCGACACCCCCTTCGACCATGGTCCTCGAGCTCGCCGCGGCTTGCCTGTCGTGCTCGACGGACATCCAGACGATGGCGGCGACGACGATGGACGCGGCCACGATCATCGTGCCGATCAGCACGTGGGTGATCTTCCTGGTGAGTGAGCTATGCATGGGCGCCTCGATTCCCATAGGGTTATGGCGGTGCGTTTCTGAATAAAGCGGTAATGACGCGCGAGGGGTGACGTAAAGTCGCAGGTCGTTAAAATGCGATTTGTTTGGTTGAGGGGCAAAGCCGGCAGGTCGTTCTGCGGTGCGCGCCGAATACGCTGGCGGACGCCCTTGCTTCGTCGTAGGCTTGAACGATGTTGACAGGGAGAATCCCATGGTTCGCGTCGGCAATCTTCCAACAGTCCTAGCGGGGATCGCGATCGGTTTTGCGATCCTCATCGCGCCCTCGTCTTATGCGCAAGATGCGGGCGAGCGGCGCGTCATCACGACCGAAGGCGCCGATTATTTCGGCCGCGACTACGACATACTGAAGGATGTCGATCTCGACCGTTGCACGGCCGCCTGTGTGGACGACGATCGCTGCAAGGCGTTCACGCTCAATACCAAGAGCCAGTGGTGCTTCCTGAAGGAGGAGATCGGGGAACTCAGGACCGTCGCGGGCGCCGTCTCCGGCAAGATCGTCGTGGCGACCGCAGCCGATGAGAACAGCCTCGAGCAGCGAGCGGCGGAACTGAACTTTCTGCCGCAGTCGGCCATCGACGAAGCCAAGCGTCTGCGCTTCGAACTCGCCGACGAGGAGCGCGATGCGGCGTATGACGATCTGACGGTCGACGAACTTGCCAGAAACGCCGCGGCGGCGCTGACCTATCCGGAAGCCATCCGCATCTGGAGTGAGGCGCTGAAGCGCGAACCGCTGGCCTACCGCGCCTGGCTGGGAATTGCCGAAGCGGCGCTGGCCTATAATCCCGAACAATATGGCGACCGGCCAACCAATGACCGGCTGCGCGAGTTCGGCGCGATCAACGCCTATTTGACGGCGCCCGGCGACGACGAGCGGGCCGAGGCGCTGCGAGCGCTCGGTCAAGCCTATCAGGCGGCGGAGAACTGGAAGCTTGCCATCAAGACCTACCGGCGGAGCCTCGATGCCGCGGAAACAAGGGTTGCCCGTACCCGTCTCGATGCCGTCGTGGCGGAGCATGGCTTCCGGATCGTCGACAATGCCGTCGACAACAATGCCGCGAACCCACGGATCTGCCTGAATTTCTCGGACGCCCTGTCGACCGCGCTGACGAGCTCGGAGAATGTCGGCGATTATGTGCGCGTGGAGAACGGCGAAACGCTGCCGGTGTCGGCGAGCGGCTCGCAGATCTGCGTCGACGGGGTCAAGCACGGCGAACGCTACCGGATCGTGGCCCGTCCAGGGATCACTTCTGCCGACGGCGAGACGCTGACGAAATCGGTCGAGACCATCGTCTATGTGCGTGATCGCGATCCGTCCGTGCGCTTTGCCACCACTGCCTATGTCTTGCCGGCGGGCGGCGAGGCCACGATCCCGGTGACGACGATCAATACCGACGAAATCGAGGCGCGGTTGCAGCGGATCGGCGACCGCGCCTTGTCGCGGGCGATCAGCGACGAACGCTTCCTGCGCCAGCTCTCCGACTGGCAGATCGATGAGGTCGCCAGCAGCAGCGGCAAGGATGTCTGGACGGGAACCGTGACTGTTGCCCGCGAGACGAACCAGGAAGTGACGACGGCGATCCCGGTGTCGGCGATAGCGCCCGATATCAAGCCGGGCGTCTACATCTTGTCCGCCAAGGCGAAGAACGGTCCGCAATATCAGGACAGTTTCGCCACCCAATGGTTCGTGGTCAGTGACATCGGGCTGACCAGCTTCGCCGCGGCTGACGGTTTTCACGTCTTCGCCCGCTCGCTCGGAAGCGCCGAACCGATCGACGGCGTCGAACTCGAACTCGTCGCCGCGAACAATCAGATTCTCCGCTCCGCCAAAACCGATGCGGCCGGCCATGCGCGGCTGCCGGCGGGGCTGTTGCGCGGTACCGGCGGCGACCGACCGGCGGTGCTGACCGCGGAAAACGGCAGTTCCGACTTCGTCTTTCTCGATCTCACCCAGTCGCCTTTCGATCTGACAGACCGAGGCGTCGACGGCCGGCCGCCTGCCGGTCCGCTCGATGTGTTCCTGACATCCGAGCGCGGCATCTACCGGACCGGCGAGACCGCATTCTTTACCGGACTGGTGCGTGACGCCAAAGGCGAGGCCGTCACGGGGCTGACGTTCACGGAAATCGTCACCCGCCCGGATGGCGTCGAATACCGTCGCCGGCAGGTCACCGACGAAGGCGCCGGCGGGTTCGCCTTCGGGCTCGACCTGCCCGCCAACGCCATGCGCGGGATCTGGAAGGTGGCGCTGCACACCGATCCCAAGCAGCCGGCGCTCGCGGAAGAAAGCCTCATCGTCGAGGATTTCGAACCGGAGAAGATCGATTTCGCGCTGACCGCGTCCGCCGATATTTTCGACCCTGCCGCGCCGCCGGCGATCGACGTCGCGGCGCGCTATCTGTTCGGCGCGCCGGCAGGCGAATTGGAGGTCAATGGCGAGGCCGTGCTGAGTGCCGACGAGAGCATCTCGGGATTCGATGGCTATCGTTTCGGCCTCGCCGAGGATGACACGACGGCCATGCGCCAGCCCTTCGACGGTGCCACGACAGACGCCGAGGGAAATGCCACGATAGCGCTCGCCCCCTTTGCGCCGCCGGTGACCACGAAACCACTCGAGGCCTCGCTGCAGGTTCGCGTCGTCGACACCAGCGGCCGCCCCGTCGAGCGGACGCTGACCCTGCCGCTGGCTGGGGCGCAGCCGCGTCTTGGCATCAAGCCGCGCTTCGACGGGTCGGTCGGCGAGGGAAGCGATGCGGGATTCGACCTGATCGCGATCGACGCGGACCGGGCGCGGACGCCGCTTGCCGGCGCTGAGTGGGTGCTCAACAAGGTCACGACGCGCTTCCAATGGTATGCGAGCAACGGCAGCTGGAACTACGAGCCGGTGCGCACGTCCGCGCGGATCGCCAGCGGTACGATCGACATCGGCGAGGACGAGCCGGCAGCCCTGTCGCTGCCCGTCGAGTGGGGCGAATACGAGTTCGTCGTCCGCGATCCTGCCGGGGCGGCGGTGCCGGCGAGTGTCGGCTTCGAGGCCGGCTGGTACGTCGCCGCGTCGTCGCTCGACACGCCCGACATGGCCAAGGTCTCGCTCGACAAGCCGCGCTATCGCGTCGGCGACACGGCGATCGTCCATATCGAACCGCGCTTTGCCGGAACGGCTGAAGTGCTGGTGATGGACGAGCGCGTCATCGCCACCAAGACCGCTGAAATCGGCGCCGATGGCGGCGAGGTGACGCTCGAAGTCACCCGTGAATGGGGGCCAGGCGCCTATATCGCCGCCATCGTCTACCGGCCGATGGATATCGACGCCAAGCGGATGCCCGGCCGGGCGATCGGCCTTGCCCATGCCAGCGTCGATCCGGGCGACCGCGCCCTAACGGTCTCGCTGGCGGCGCCGGACAAGATCACGCCGCGGCAGAGCGTTGACGTTTCGGTTGCGGTCGACGGCGTCGAGCCGGGCGAGACGGCCTATGTGACGCTGGCCGCGGTCGATGTCGGCATCCTCAACATCACCGGTTTCGAGCCGCCGTCGCTGTCGGACTACTATTTCGGCAAGCGCCGGCTCGGGGTCGAAATCCGCGATCTCTACTCCAAGCTGATCGACCGCATGCAGGGCGCGCCGGGCACGGTGCGCTCAGGCGGCGACGCGGGCGCGAGCTATCAGAGCCCGCCGCCGATGGAGGATCTGGTGGCGCTGTTCTCTGGCCTCGTGACCGTCAAAGACGACGGCAAGGCGACGATCACGCTCGACGTTCCCGATTTCAACGGTACGCTGAAGCTGATGGCGCTGGCCTGGACGAAGACCGGCGTCGGCGAGGCGAATGCCGAGATGGTCGTGCGCGACCCGGTCGTCCTGGCGGGCAGCCAGCCGCGCTTCCTCGCACCGGGCGATACCTCCCGCATCGCGATCAACGTGACGCATGTGGAAGGGGCGATCGGGGAGGTGACGCTGGTTCTGTCCGGTGGAGACGGCATCGTCTCCCTCGGCGAAGAGGCGACCAAACGCTTCGACCTGGCCAAGGGCGCACGGGAGCGGATTTTGGTTCCGGTCACGGCCGAGGCCGTGGGCGACGCCAGCTTCGACCTCGTTCTCACCCTGCCGGGTGGCGAGATCCTGTCGAAAAGCTTTGCGCTACCGGTTCGCTCGATCGCACCGGAGACCATCGACAAGAGCACCGTGACGCTGGCGGCCAATGGCGGCCGGCTCGATCTCGACGCAAATCTCTTCGACGATTTCGTTCTTGGCACCGCGGCCGCGACCGTCAGCGTCACCGGCGCGGCGCGCTTCGACGTGGCCGGGGTGGTGCGGGCGCTCGACCTCTACCCCTATGGCTGCACCGAGCAGATCACCAGCCGCGCGATGCCGCTGATCTATCTCGACCGGACCATCCTTGCCGCCGGTCTTGCCGGTTTCGGCGGCACGGAAGACATTACAAAGCGCATCGACGACGCGATCACCGGCGTGCTTGCCAACCAGTCGTCGAACGGCGGCTTCGGCCTGTGGCGGCCGGATTTCGGCGATCTCTGGCTCGACGCCTATGTCACCGATTTCCTGACCCGCGCGCGCGAGGCCGGCTACACGGTACCGGAGGAGGGCTTCGCGCAGGCGATCGACAATCTGCGCAACAGCCTGGCTTATCTGCCGGACGCGCCCGACTGGGGGCCGGTCGCCTATGCCACCTACGTGCTGGCGCGCAACGGCCGGGCGGCAATCGGCGACCTGCGCTACTATTCGGACAACGAGCTGTCGAATTTCCCGACGCCGCTGGCCAAGGGGCAGATCGCGGCCGCGCTGGCACTCTATGGTGACCGGGTGCGAGCGGAGCGGGTGTTTCGCGCGGCGATCACCGATGCGCTCCAGTGGCAAGCGGTGAACTCCGGTCGCACGGATTACGGGACGCCGCTCAGGGACGACGCGGCGATCCTGACGCTGGGGCTGGAGACCGACATCGACGGACTGTCTTTCGACGACCTCGTCCAACAGGTGAACGCCGCGCGGCAGAACCAGCGCTACACCAGCACTCAGGAGGACGCCTGGTCGCTGCTGGCCGCGCACGCGCTGCTGGCCAGCAATCCGCCGAAGCTGACCGTCTCCGGCCGTGATGTGGACGGGCCTTATACGGC
Source organism: Aurantimonas sp. A3-2-R12 (assembly GCF_036016755.1). Classification (NCBI taxonomy): domain Bacteria; kingdom Pseudomonadati; phylum Pseudomonadota; class Alphaproteobacteria; order Hyphomicrobiales; family Aurantimonadaceae; genus Aurantimonas; species Aurantimonas sp. A3-2-R12. The sequence continues at coordinate 98,579 of NZ_JAYXIH010000010.1, forward strand.
GTCCTTCGACGCCGAGGACTTGGTGCCGGGTCTGGATGTCGCCAACCGCGCCACGACGCCGGTTGCGGCGGACATCACGCTGCGCGGCGTGCCGCGTATCGCGCCGCCCGCGTCGGCCGACGGCTACGCCATCGCTCGCAGCTACTACACGCTGGACGGCGAACCGGCGGATATCGCTGAAATCGGCCAGGGGGAGCGGTTCGTCGCGGTCGTCGAGATGACGCCGATCGACGGTGGTCCGGCGCGGCTGATGATCGACGACCCGCTGCCGGCCGGCTTCGAGATCGACAATCCGGCGATCCTGCGGGGCGGCGATGTGGCGGCGCTCGACTGGCTGGAACTGACCGGCGAGGCGGCCCATACCGAGTTTCGCGCCGACCGCTTCCTTGCGGCGGTCGATCAGGGCGGCGGCGATACCGCGACCCAGCGCTTCGCCTATGTCGTGCGCGCCGTCTCGCCGGGCACCTTCGTCCACCCCGCCGCGCTGGTGCAGAACATGTACGATCCCAGCCGGCGCGGCCGGACCGCGGAAGGCCGGGTTTCCGTCGTCGGGCCGCTGCGGTGATGGCCTCGGCGCTGCCCGGAGGCTGAACGATGTCGCGGCAAAGGCGTCTGGTGCAGACGGGGGTGATCCTGCTGCTATGCGCGATCGTTGTGATCGGCTGGGGTCTCGCGGCCTTCGAACGCGCGGTCGCGGCGCGTATCGCGGCCTTCGAGGCGCCGCGAACCGGAGTCGAGGTGGTCGATCGGAACGGCGCCCTGCTGCGCGCGTTTGCGAGCGACGACGGCCGGTGGCGGCTGGACGCCAGGGCCGACGATGTCGACCCACGCTATCTCGCGATGCTGCTCGCCTGGGAGGACAAGCGCTTCGCCGACCATGGCGGGGTCGATCCGCGTGCCTTCCTCCGGGCGGCGTGGGAGACGCTGATCCATCGCCACATCGTCTCGGGTGGCTCCACCCTGACCATGCAGGTCGCGCGGATGCTCGGCCGTTTGCCGACGGGAAGCCTCGCCGCCAAGGGCGAGCAGGTGCTCGTCGCGATCGCGCTGGAACGGACGTTGAGCAAGGCGGAAATCCTGTCGCTCTATCTGCAACTCGCGCCCTATGGCGGCAATCTGGAGGGCGTGCGGGCGGCGAGCCTTTCTTTCTTCGGCAAGGAACCGAAACGGCTGACGGCAGCGGAAGCTGCTCTGCTAGTGGCTCTGCCGCAATCGCCCGAGCGCTACCGGCCGGATCGTTATCCCGATCGCGCGAAAGCGGCTCGCGACCGTGTGCTGAATCGGATGGAGACGCTCGGGGTTCTCGACGCAAGGGAGACGGCCAGGGCAGAGCGCGAGGCGATGCCGGCCGGACGCCGTGCCCTGCCGATGCTCGCCGCGCACGCAGCGGTGCGTCTGCATGGGGAAGAGCCGGAGAGGCCGCGCATTCGACTGACCATCGACAAGGGCGTGCAGGAGCGGCTCGAAGCCTATGCGCGGGACAAGGCGAAGACGCTGAAAAAACCGGTCAGCCTTGCAATCCTCGTCTCCGATGCGGCGACGGGCGAGGTGCTGGCGCAGGTCGGCTCCCCCGATCTCTTCGACCGCGAGCGGCAGGGCTACGTCGATCTGACCCGGGCGCTCCGCTCGCCGGGCTCGACCTTGAAGCCATTGATCTACGGGCTCGCCTTCGAGCGCGGACTGGCCCATCCCGAGAGCCTCGTCGACGACTCGCCGGGCGGCTTCGCGGGCTATACGCCGCAGAATTTCGACCGTGTCTTCGAGGGGGTCATCACGGCGCGGCGGGCCCTGCAATTGTCGCGCAACCTGCCGGCGGTCGAACTGCTCAGCGCTGTCGGCCCGGCCCGGCTGCTGCATCGCATGAAACGGGCCGGCGCCCGGCCGGAACTCGGCGATCGCTCGCTGCCGGGCCTGGCCATCGGGCTCGGTGGGCTGGGGCTGACGCTGGAGGATCTGGTGCGGATTTATGGCGGCATCGCCAATGGCGGTGTGGCGCTGCCGCTGCATGTCGATCAGGACGCGGCGGTCGGGCAGGGCAAGCGTATCCTGTCGCCGCAGGCGGCCTGGTATGTGACCTCGATCCTCGCCGGTGCGACGACGACGACCAAGGGCTCGCCCGGCGATGTCGCCTACAAGACCGGCACGTCCTACGGCTACCGCGACGCCTGGACGGTCGGCTATGACGGGAAGCATGTGGTCGGGGTGTGGCTCGGGCGACCGGACGGGGCGCCGGTGGCGGGGCTGGTCGGCCAGGACAGCGCCGCGCCGGTGATGCGTGACGTCTTCGCCCGGCTGGGACCGGTGACCCGGCTGCCGGGTCCGCCGCCGGGCATCCTCGCATCGGCCGGCGGTGGATTGCCGCCGCCGATGCGCCGGGTCGGACGCGCGGCCGAATTGACGCAAGCCGGGCTGCAGCCGGAGATCGTGTTTCCGCCCAACGCGGCGAAGGTCGAAATCGGACTCGGTCGAGGCGAGGGCGCCGACCTGTTCCTGAAGGTGCGCAACGGCCGGCCGCCCTTTACCTGGTATGTGGATGGGCGCCCGGTTGTCCGCGACGCGCTCGAGCGCCAGTCGAACTGGCGAGCGAGCGAGCCCGGCTTTCTCGATATCGCCGTGGTCGACGCGGCGGGAGCTGCCGCGCGCAGCCAGGTGTTCGTGGAATAGGCCCGCCTTGCCGAACGCTCTGGCGCGGCTTTTTCCTATCGCCGCAGCAGTCGGATCGCCTCGCCGATGATGCCGCGCCGGAACAAGAGAACGCAGAGCACGAAGATGATGCCGATCAGGACGGTGACCGGGAAATCGGACGTGGCGAAGTAGTTCTGCATGGTGACGACGAGCGCCGCGCCGATGGTCGGGCCGAAGATCGTGCCCATGCCGCCGAGCAGCGTCATCAGCACAACCTCGCCGGACATCTGCCAGGCGACGTCGGTGAGCGTCGCGATCTGGAAGACGATGGCCTTGGTCGACCCGGCCAAGCCAGCGATCGCCGCCGACATGACGAAGGCACCGAGCTTGTAGCGGTCCACCCGGTAGCCGAGGGAGATCGCCCGGTTCTCGTTTTCGCGGATCGCCTTGAGGATGTGGCCGAAGGGCGAGTGGACGATGCGCCAGACCGCGAAGAAGCCGACCAGGAAAATCGCCAGCACGAAATAATAGATGTTCAGCGGGTCGTTGAGGTCGATCAGTCCGAGGAGATGACCGCGCGGTACGCCCTGGATGCCGTCCTCGCCGTGGGTGAAGGGCGCCTGCAGGAAGATGAAGAAGATCATCTGCGACAGCGCCAGCGTCACCATGGCGAAATAAATGCCCTGCCGGCGGATGGCGAGGAAGCCGACGATGAGGCCGATCACACCGGCGCCGACGGCGCCGAGCAGGATCGCCGACAGCGGTTCCCAGCCCCAGACTTTGGCGGCATGGGCGGTGAAATAGGCGGCGCCTCCGAAGAAGGCGGCGTGGCCGAAGGACAAAAGCCCGACATAGCCAAGCAGCAGGTTGAAGGCGGTGGCGAAGAGCGCGAAGCACAAAACGCTCATGAGGAAGACGGGATAGACGAAGAACGGCGCGGCAATCAGCCCGGCGAGCGCGATGAGCGCGACGATCAGGCCGACGGTCGACAGGTCGCGCTGTCCGGCCTGGCGTGCGGGAGACCCCTCGGCCGAGCCTTCGCCGTCGCGGATCGTGCCGGATTCGACGCTGGTGACTTGCGGAGTGGTCATATCAGGCTTCCTTCCCGAACAGCCCGGCGGGGCGGACCATCAGCACGATCGCCATGATGACGAAGACGACGATGTTCGAGGCCTCGGGATAGAAGACCTTGGTCAAGCCCTCGAGAATGCCGAGGAGATAACCCGAAACAATCGCCCCAAGGATCGACCCCATGCCGCCGATGACGACGACAGCGAAGACGATGATGATCAGGTTCGAGCCCATCAGCGGGCTGACCTGGTAGACCGGCGCTGCGAGGACACCGGCCAGACCGGCGAGGCCTGCCCCGAGGGCGTAGGTAAGCGTCAAGAGCAGCGGGACGTTGACGCCGAACGCCTGGACGAGTTGGGGGTTCTCCGTCGCAGCCCTCAGGTAGGCGCCAAGCTTGGTCTTTTCGATCAACAGCCAGGTGGAGATGCAGATGACCAGCGAGGCGACGACGACGAAGCCGCGATAGTTCGGCAGGAACATGAAGCCGAGATTGGTGCCGCCGGACAGGAGCGCCGGCGTTGCATAGGGCTGGCCCGCCGCGCCGAAATAATAGCGGAAGGTGCCTTCGATGATCAGCGCGAGGCCGAAGGTGAAGAGGAGGCCGTAGAGATGGTCGAGATCATACAGGCGCGACAGCATCGTGCGCTCGATGATGGCCGAGAGCATCGCGACGATCAGCGGCGCCAGGATCAACGCCGGCCAGAAGCCGAGGCCGGTGTAGAACAGCATCAGATAGGCGGTGAAGGCGCCGAGCATGTACTGGGCGCCATGGGCGAAATTGATCACCCGCAGCAGCCCGAAGATCACCGCGAGCCCCAGGCTCAAGAGGGCGTAGAACGAGCCGTTGATGAAGCCGATCAACAACTGGCCGAGCAGGGCCGGGAGGGGAATGCCGAAGATCATGGTCATTTGGCGTTATACCCCCACCACTTCATGCAGCCGGTCCATTTTTGAATCGAGTTCCGACGTCGGGAAACTCTCGAGGATATGCCCGTCCTCCATCAGAAAGAAGCGGTCGGCGACCTTCCTGGCGAAACGGAAATTCTGCTCGACCAGAAGCAGCGTCATGCCCTGCTTCTTCAGCTCCATCAAGACGTCGCCGATGCGCTGGATGATGACCGGCGCCAGACCCTCGGTGGGTTCGTCGAGAAGAATGATCCTCACCCCGGTGCGAAGAATGCGGGCGATGGCCAGCATCTGCTGCTCGCCGCCGGACAGCTTGGTGCCGGGGGAATTGCGACGTTCGGCGAGATTGGGAAAGAGTTCGTAGATCTCTTCGACACTCATGCCGCCGTCCGCGACGCGCGGCGGCAGCATCAGGTTTTCCGAGACCGACAAGGTCGCGAAAATGCCGCGCTCCTCGGGGACATAGCCTATGCCGGCATAGGCGGTCTTGTGAACCGGGACCTTCATCATGTCCTGGCCGGCGATGCGGATCGCGCCTTCCCGCTTCGGCAGGAGATTCATGATGGCGCGCAGGGTGGTGGTCTTGCCGGCGCCGTTGCGGCCGAGCAGCGTGATCGTCTCGCCTTCGTGGAGATCGAGAGAGACACCATGCAGGACATGGCTTTCACCGTACCAGCCGTGGAGGTTTTCGACCTCGAGCAGGGGGGAAGCGCCGGACGGCTCACTCATCTTCGGTTCCCATATAGGCTTCGCGCACGCGCGGGTCGGAACTGACCGTCTCGTAGTCGCCCTCGGCGAGGATTTCGCCGCGCGCCAGCACCGTAACGTAATCGCACAGGTCGGCCACGACGTTGAGATTGTGCTCGACCATCAAGACCGTGCGGTCCTTGGCGATCCGCCGGATCAGGTCGGAGATACGGCCGATGTCCTCGACGCCCATGCCGGCCATCGGCTCGTCGAACAGAAGGACCGGCGGGTCGAGGGCAAGCGTGGTCGCGAGCTCAAGGGCGCGCTTGCGGCCATAGGGGAGTTCCGCCGCGTCGAGCTCGGCATATTCGTCCAGGCCGACGGCCGCGATCAACTCGTAGGCGCGGTTGTTGAGCTGGTCGAGCGCGCTGTTGGAGCGCCAGAACTGGGTGCCGAGATGCGCCTTGCGCTGCAAAGCGACGCGGACATTGTCGAGTACGGTCAGATGCGGGAACACTGCCGAGATCTGGAACGAGCGCACCAACCCCAACCGCGCGACATCGGCGGGCTTGAGGCTCGTGATATCCTTTCCGCGAAAGGTGATTTTTCCTTCGGTAGGGGTCAGGAACTTGGTCAGCAGGTTGAAGACGGTGGTTTTGCCGGCGCCATTGGGGCCGATCAGGGCGTGGATCGTATTTTCGCGGACGTCGAGATCGACGCCGTTCACGGCCTTGAAGCCGAAGAACTCCTTGGTGAGGCCGCGGGCGGAAAGAATCGCCTCCTGCGGGGAAACGCTCATCGGCGCATTCATCTCCTGTCGGGGGTCGGGGCCCTGGTGAGAGGGAGCCGGCGTTGCCGGACTCCCCGTCGACGAACTATTTGGCGGCGAAGGTCGCAAGGTCGCAGCCGCTATCCTCGACCGTTCCAAAGGCGACGTCTCCCGGCACGGTCGCAATTTCCTTGTACAGATCCCAAGGGCCGGTTGATTCATCCGGCGTCTTCACCTGGAAGAGGTACATGTCGTAGACCATGCGGCCGTTGCCGAGCACCTTGCCCTTTTTGGCGAACAGATCCTCGACCGGCATCTCGTGAAGTTTCTTCGCCACCGCCTCGGTCTCGTCGGTGCCGGCTTCCTTGACGGCCTTCAGATATTGCAGAACGGCCGAGTAGGTGCCGACATGGATCATGTTCGGCATCCTGCCGAATTTGTCCATGTAGCGCTTGGCAAAGGCGCGGTTCTCTTCACTCTGGTCCCAATACCATCCTTCGGTGAGGTTGAGGCCCTGGGCCGCCTCGCCGCCAAGTCCATGGACCTCGGACAGGGTGATCAGAAGCGCGGCGAGCTTCTGCCCGGCCTGGACGAGACCGAACTCCGTCGCCGCCTTGACCGCGTTCGCCGTGTCGAGCCCGGCATTGGCGAGTCCGATGACCTTGGCACCGGAACTCTGCGCTTGCAGCATGAAGGAGGAGAAGTCAGTGGTCGACAAGGGATGGCGGATATCGCCGAGGACCTTGCCGCCATTCGCCTCGATGACCTTGGTGGCCTCGCCCTGCAGGGAATCGCCGAAGGTGTAATCGGCGGTGATGAAGAACCAGGTGTTGTCGCCGCCCCTGACCAGGGAGCCGGCCGTGCCTTGCGACAGGGCGCGGGTGTTGTATGCCCAGTGAAAACCGTAGGGACTACACTGTCCGCCGGTGATCTCGGTGGAGCCGCCGCCGGTGGTGATAGTGATCTTCTTCTTCTCGCGCGACAGACCCTGGACGGCGAGCGCCACCGAGGATGTCGTCAGGTCCATGATGGCATCGACGTTCTGCACGTCATACCATTCGCGGGCGATGTTCGATCCAACATCCGCCTTGTTCTGGTGATCGGCCGAAATGATCTCGATCGGCTTGTCGAGAACGGTGTCGCCGAAATCCTCGATGGCGAGCTCAGCCGCCGCCACGGAGCCTTGGCCCGCCGTGTCGGCATAAACGCCCGACATATCGTTGAGGATGCCGATCTTGACGACGTCGTCCGAGACGTCTTGGGCTGTTGCCGGCCAGGCGACAGCCGCAGCGAGGCTGGCGGCGAATGCAGTGGCGACGGGTCGCTTGATCGTCATGGATCGGTCCTCCCAGTGAACAAAAGCCCGGTCGCCACCTCCCCGGGGCGGCCGATGCGCATGTGCCATTGGACCGGTCGACGCGCCGGACTTCAAGCCCAAACTTTGCCTATTTCACTTAGATCTGGGCAGTCGCGGCGCCCAAGCCAGCGCGGTCGGGAAGCAAAGCGCCGAAGCCTTGCCTCGCCGGCCGCGCCGAATGCGTCAGTTTTTGAAGCTGGCGACGTCGCAGCCGGAGTCTTCGACCGACAAGAAGGCATCGCTACCGGGGACCGTGGAGATTTCCTTGTAGTAGTCCCACTCTCCCTTGGAATCGGCCGGTGCCTTCACCTCGAAGAGGAACATGTCATAGACCATCCGGCCGTTCTCCTGCACCTTGCCGGACTTGGCGAAGATGTCTTCGACCGGCATCTCGTGCAGCTTGGCGGACACGGCGTCGGTGGCATCGGTACCGGCGGCTTCGACGGCCTTGAGGTACTGGGTGACGGCCGAATAGGTGCCGGCATGAATCATGTTCGGCCGGCTACCCGTCCGCTTCATCAGGCGATCGGCAAATTCGCGGTTCTCGTCGCTCTGATCCCAATACCAACCTTCGGTGAGGTTCAGCCCTTGCGCCGCCTCGAGCCCGAGGCCGTTGACCTCAGCCAGGGTGAAAAGCAGGCCGGCGAGCTTCTGGCCAGCCTGAACGATGCCGAATTCAGCCGCGCCCTTGATCGCGCTGGCCGTATCGAGGCCGGCATTGGCGAGGCCGATCACCTTGGCGCCCGAACTCTGCGCCTGCAGAAGGAAGGAGGAGAAGTCGGTCGTGCCGAGCGGATGGCGAACCGCGCCGAGGACTTCACCGCCGTTTTCCTTGACGAAATTGCCGGTCTGCTCTTCCAGCGAATAGCCGAAGGCATAGTCGGCGGTCAGGAAGAACCAGCTGTCGCCGCCGGCCTTCACCAGCGCGCCGCCGGTACCGACGGCCAGAGCGTGGGTGTCGTAGACCCAATGGAAGCCATAGGGGCTGCACTGCTTGCCGGTCAGTTCCGTGGTCGCGGCGCCGGTGACGATGGTGATCTTCTGCTTTTCGCGCGACAGACCCTGGACCGCGAGGGCGACGGACGATGTCGTCAGCTCCATGATGGCGTCGACATTCTGGACGTCGTACCACTCACGGGCGATGTTGGAGGCGATATCGGCCTTATTCTGATGGTCGGCCGAGATGAGTTCGACCGGCTTGCCGAGAACCTCGCCACCGAAATCCTCGATCGCCATCTTTGCCGCCTCGACCGACGACTGACCGCCGAAATCGGCATAAACGCCGGACTGGTCGTTCAAGATGCCGATCTTGACGACATCGTTCGAGATTTCCTGCGCGCCAACGGCGGCCGGCAAAAGCGCGGCGGCCGCGACGGAGCCGGCGAGCAGCAATTTCATCATACGCATTTCGGTAATCCTCCCATACAAACGCAAACGACCAGGCCAGCCGGCATCGGAGCCGGAAGCAATAACCTGACCTTGCGGTTGGATGTGGTTGTGAAGCAGCGACGGGAGCCCTGTCAAGAAATGCAGGCGGCAGTCATCTAAGCCGTTCGTCGTAGATCGAGACCGTGCTGGGCGTCGGAATTACCGCGTCGGCCGGCCATTTGACTGTCGGGCGACCACGCGACGAAAGCGCTGGTTTTTCGAGCGGCCGGAGCCCGGTGCCGTCTCGCGCAGTTGCCAGGATCGCCCGCCCTCCAGCCACCGGGCAAGGCGCATGACCGCAATGTGCCGGTTGATGTCGTAGCGGGGGTCGCGGCGTCGGGCGAGACGCGCCAGCAGGCCGAGCTCTCCGCGAACCCCAGCGCGCAAGGTGTCCGCTTCCACTGCCGGTATACTGGCGGCGTCGTCCTTGGCCACGGCATCCGACCGCGTCCGATGCTCCAGGCCGAACCGGCGCAGCAGCATCGCGAGTTCGAGGCGGGAGAGATCGCGCTGTGCCTCGCGTCGCCGTGCCTCGGCATGGCTCCGGGCAGCTCCTTCGAGCGCGGCCGTGAGGGGAGAAAGGTCGAGATGCCTAGCATTACAGTTGCTCTTTGGATCTGAGATGCGCTTGTCGAGCTGCGGCTTGGTGGGCGCGTCGCCAAGTTGACCAAGCAATGACGTGGGCTGGTCGGATTTGGCGCTGAGCCAGACGCGTGGCGATGCGGCG